>JAFPDB010000171.1 GCA_017390085.1 Bacteroidales bacterium
GTTGATGCTTTTCGGCTTGCGCCGCAAGGCTTTTCTTTTTGCGTGACCGTCGTTTCGGATAGCGGGTGCAAAGGTAGGTGGTGTTTGGTTATTTGCAAGGGGTGGGGATGAAAAGGTGGCCGGGCGGGGGGCGGGGGCGGGGGTTAGCGGGGTGGTTTTCAGGGGGTTGAGGGGGTGTGTTAAAGGGAGTTAAAGGATGGAGGGAGGGTGGTAGAGGTGGGCGAGGGAGCGTATTTGGCGTTATGGGGTCGGAATAAATGTGAAGAAGAGCAAGGGTATCTGTAAATTCTTGGGACATTGCAAATAAATTATTATTTTAGTTGAGAAAGATGATACATCATGGGAAAGGACCTGAAAGAACAGCTGAAGAAGTTTTTTGGATTTGACACGTTTAAGGGCAACCAAAAGGATATAATTGAGAACTTGCTGGAGGGGCATAATACGTTTGTTTTGATGCCCACTGGTGGAGGGAAGTCGTTGTGCTACCAGTTGCCCGCCCTTTTGATGGAGGGGACGGCGATTGTAATCTCTCCGCTTATCGCGCTGATGAAGAATCAAGTGGACGCGATAAGGGGGTACTCGACGCAAGACGGCGTGGCCCACTTTCTGAACTCGTCGCTGAGCCGCGCGAGCATTAGCGAGGTGAAGCGTGACGTGGCGGCAGGGATTACAAAACTGCTGTACGTGGCGCCAGAATCGTTGACGAAAGAGGAGAACATCCAGTTTTTGAGGAGCATAAAGATTTCGTTTTACGCTGTCGACGAGGCGCATTGCATATCGGAATGGGGACACGACTTTAGACCCGAATACAGACGGATAAGGCCGATTGCGGAAGAGATAGGCATGGCGCCGATAATAGCCCTTACGGCCACCGCTCCCCCGAAAGTTCAGCACGACATTATTAAGAGCCTCGGGATTGGCGACGCCAAGGTTTTCAGGTCGTCGTTCAACAGGCTGAACCTATATTATGAAGTACGCCCGAAACAGAACGCGACACGCGACATAATACAAATATTGAAGAACAACCCCGGGAAAAGCGCGATTGTGTATTGCATGAGCCGGAAAAAGGTGGAGGAGCTTACGGAGAACCTGAAAATCAACGGGATAAAGGCAGTGCCATATCATGCGGGGCTTGACGCCGCGACGCGCGCCACGAACCAAGACAAGTTTTTGATGCAAGAGGCCGACGTGGTGTGCGCGACGATAGCGTTCGGGATGGGCATTGACAAACCGGACGTCCGGTTCGTATTTCATTACGACATACCCAAAAGCCTTGAGGGCTACTATCAGGAGACGGGTCGCGCCGGACGCGACGGCGGCGAGGGCCGTTGCATAACGTTTTACAGCCGGAAGGATGTCCAGAAATTGGAGAAATTCATGCAGGGCAAGCCTCTGTCGGAGCAAGAGATAGGGAGACAGCTTATCTCGGAAACGGTGGCATACGCTGAGAGCGGCGAATGTCGCAGGAAGACGCTATTGAATTATTTTGGAGAGGAATACGACGTAAAGAACTGCGGCTGCTGCGACAACTGTTTGAACCCACGGGAGCGGTTTAACGCCCGGGAGTCGGTGGAGCTTCTCGTGGACGTTGTTGGAGAATTTAACAACTGCTACAAATCGGAGTACATAATAGACTTTTTGATGGGCGTGGCCACGGATCAGATAAAGTCATTCGGGCACGCGAACCATGAGCTGTTTGGGAATGGCGCGGAACACGACCGTAAGTACTGGACATCGGTATTGCGGCAGGCGATAGTGTCGGGGTATATTGCGAAAGACATTGAGAATTACGGACTTTTGCACCTGGGCAAGCGCGCGAAGGAGATAGAGGAGAGCAAAAGCCCGATAATGTATTGCCTCGACAGGGATTTTAGCGACGTTGACGACGAAGAAGCGGCTCCACAGAGCGGGACGTCGGCCTTGGACGAATGCCTATTCGGGATTCTGAAGGATTTGAGGCAGCGGATAGCCCAGAAAGAGAAAATCGCGCCATATGTAATATTGTCGGATGCCGCCCTCGAGGGGATGGCGACGTATTACCCTATGACGCTTGACGAGCTGAAGGGGATACCCGGCGTGGGGGAAGGGAAGTCGCACAAATTCGGGAAGCCGTTTACGGACATAATCTCTAAGTATGTTGAAGACAACGACATAGAACGCCCTCAGGACGCGATAATCAAGACAGTGGCGAAAGAGGAGGGCGTGAAGAACAAGGTGTATATTATTACGAGCATAGACAGGAAAATGCCGTTGGACACGCTTGCGAAGGGGAAAGGCCTATCGATGAGCGAATTGATAAAGGCGATGGAGTCGATTGTGTACTCGGGGACGAAGCTGAATATCGACTATTGGCTTAACGAACAATATGACAGGGACCAGATAGACGACGTGTATATGTATTTTAAGGAGGCGGACGACGACTCGATGCGCGCAGCGCTTGACGAGCTGTCGGAAGATGATTATCCTGAGGAGATGGTTCGCCTGGTGAGGATAAAGTTCGTGTCGGAGGTAGGTAACTAATTGTGAAATAGACGTTTGGGCAAGAGGCAGAGAGTCACGTCTTCCTTGAGAACAGATACGGGACACGTCTGTCGCGGGAGGGGACGTGTGTTTTTTTGCTCCATTTGGCGGGACAAATGTGGACGAGAGAACCCGCGAGCGCGACGGGCATTGGCGGATTGGGCGGCCTACGACGTAAGGGGCTATCTAGCCGTACTGGCTCACGACGCTATATAATCCATAACAAATGGGCTGAAAAATCAAGAAAATTCGCACACTGAGTCCTCGGCCCCCTTTCATTTTTCACATCTTCGCGTTAACTTTGCGGTGTTAAGCCTGTATGGCCATCAAGAGTCTTGACCCGAGCGCGGGGAGAGCCGCCTGCAAGCATCACTTTTTACGTCATTAAATCAAAATGTACGCAATCGTAGAAATTGCTGGACAGCAATTCAAGGTCCAGAAGGACAGCAAACTTTTCGTCCACCACCTTACAAGCCAAGAGGGCTACAAGGAAGGCGACAATGTGGAATTTGACAAGGTCCTGCTCATAGACAACGACGGACAGGTGACAATCGGCGCGCCGACCATTGCCGGCGCGAAGGTCCAGGCCAAGATCCTCACCCCCCTGTTCAAGGGCGACAAGGTCATCGTCTTCAAGAAGCGTCGCCGCAAGGGCTACCAGAAGAAGAACGGACATCGTCAGCAGTTCACCCAAATCCAAATTGAGAACATCGTCGCTTAATCTCCCTCACCCCTAAAGTAGTTTAAGAAAATGGCACATAAGAAAGGCGTCGGCAGTTCTAAGAACGGACGCGACTCAGAAAGCAAACGACTCGGCCTGAAGCTCTTCGGCGGTCAGGCAGCAAAAGCTGGCAACATCATCGTCCGCCAGCGCGGCACGGTTCACCATCCGGGCGCTAACGTCGGCATGGGCAAGGACCACACCCTGTTCGCTCTCGTCGACGGAACCGTCAGGTTCGTCAAGAAGGCCGACAACAGGTCCTTCGTCTCTGTCGAGCCCAGCGTGGCCGAGTAGGGCAAGGCGCGGCTTTCCTTACCAACAAACGAAAAGACAGGCTCCCGCCTCGGCTGCCAGCACTCCAAGGCGGCCAAAGGCGGGGGCCTTAATGCTTTCCTCTAACTTCCCCGTTTTTACAACATAACACAATTCTGACAATGCTTACCCTAAAGCTTATTCAGGAACAGAAAGAGTTCGTCATCGAGAGGCTCAAAGTCAAGAATTTCGACGCAGCCGCCATCATAGACGAAATCATCGCGCTCGACAACCAGCGCAAACAACAGCAAGCCGACGCCGAGGCCATCCAGCAGAAGATGAACGCCATCTCCAAAACCGTAGGGCAGCTGATGGAGGAAGGCAAAAAAGACGAAGCCGAGCAAGCCAAGGCCGAGACGGCGAAACTGAAAGAGCAAGTCCGCGACCTCAACCAGAAGCAGACCGAGACGGCAGACGCCCTCCAAGCCAAACTCGTCCTGCTGCCGAACCTGCCCGCCCAGATTGTCCCGCCCGGCAAGACAGCAGCCGACAACCAGATAGTCTACTGCTCGGTCGACCAGGAGCCGACTCTTCCGGAAGGCTCACTGCCCCACTGGGACCTGATAAAGAAGTACGACATCATCGACTTCGAGCTGGGCATCAAGGTGACAGGCGCAGGCTTCCCCTTCTACAAGGGCAAGGGCGCTAAGCTCCAGAGGGCTTTGATCTCCTTCTTCCTGGATCAGGCCATCGCGGCCGGCTACAACGAGGTTCAGCCGCCCCTCGTCGTCAACGAGGCGTCGGGATTCGGCACCGGCCAGCTGCCCGACAAGGAGGGCCAGATGTATAACGTCACGGCCGACGGCTTCTACCTGATCCCGACGGCCGAGGTCCCCGTGACGAACATCTACCGCGACGTGATTCTGAACAGCTCGGACTTCCCCGTCAAGAATTGCGCCTACTCGCAGTGTTTCCGCCGGGAGGCCGGCTCGTGGGGCGCAGACGTCCGCGGCTTGAACCGCCTCCACCAGTTCGACAAGGTGGAGATTGTCCGCCTCTCGCACCCCGACCACTCATATGAGGCGCTGGACGAGATGGTGGCTCACGTCCGCGGCCTCGTGGAGAAGCTCGAGCTGCCGTTCCGCATAGTACGCCTTTGCGGCGGCGACATGAGCTTCACCTCGGCCCTCACCTACGATTTTGAGGTATTCTCCGCAGCTCAGAGGCGTTGGCTGGAGGTTAGCACCGACGCGAATTTCGAGAGCTATCAGGCCAACAGGCTGAAACTCCGCTTCAAGGAGGCCGGCGACAAGAAGACCCAGCTATGCCACACTCTCAACGGCTCGGCTCTCGCCTTGCCCCGCATCGTGGCCGCCATCCTCGAGAACAACCAGACGCCGCAGGGAATCAGGATGCCAAAGGCACTCGTCCCCTACACTGGTTTCGAATACATAGACTAAGCGGCTGCCGCGGCGCAAGCATAGGCAGGACACGTACGGACTACACAATTTTGGCGGACGAGCGACATGACGGGGCCCACGGCTCCGTGTCGCCCGTCCGTTTTTCATAAAAAGAGCCTTTAGCCAATGGCCAACTTCCTTTTCAACACCACATTTACCGTCGACGACAGGTATCGCGACGCATGGCTCAACTGGATGGTGGCGATCTACATACCCGCCATGAAGGCCGTGGCCCCCGCGAGCACTCACGAGCTCTACTCGATTGACGGCTCTCAGGCCGACGGAGCGCACTCCTACTCCAGCCAATGGCGTTGCGACGACATCCGGAGCTTGGGCAACCTGCGTTCGACGAGCGCGCAGCTGTGCCAAGACGTTGTCGAGACGATGGGGGAGGCGTGCCTCGGATTCTCGACCCTAATGAAGTCCATCAAC
>JAFPDB010000172.1 GCA_017390085.1 Bacteroidales bacterium
ACTCGCTGATATGCCGCGACGAGGGGGTGTTCGGTGTCGACGTGTCTCTGTTTAGTTGCCATCTTGTTCGGACTTCTGACATGATAACGACGGACGTCCTGTTTTGTAACGCGAGATAATGATTTTTTTTTCGGGGAGCGGAACTCGAGGAGGCTTCAATGTCGAATTGCGCGGTGGTTTTTTACGCCTCGGATTCACGGCACGCGGTATTGTGAAAAACGCTTCAAAACCGCCCTTCGGGCCGACATGGACAGATAGCGACGACACGGGACAATGTTATCCGCATTGCCCCGTGTTTATCTTATTACGTATTATCAGATAATGACTTTCCGAGCCTTAGGGATGAAACTCTTGCCCTCGGGGTACTCAATGTCGACGAGCGAGAGCCCCGCCGCCGCCACCGAACTCCCAGCCGCGCATCTGTCCTTGCGTTCTATGACGGTCCTAAACTCATCCATGCCCATGCGGTGCTTACCCACCTCGAAGAGCGTGCCAACGACGGCGCGGACCATGTTGCGCAAGAAACGGTTGGCCTTGATTTCAAATGTCATGCGGCCTGGCGACTCTTCAATCCACCGGGCCACGCTCACGTCGCAAATATTGGTCTTGACCTGCGTGCCGAGCTTGCTGAAGCTCGTGAAATCCGACACCGTCAGCAAGTGACGCGCAGCCTCGTTCATGGCGTCGAAGTCGAGCGGGAAAAACGGCCGGAAGGTGTAGAGCCGCGCCATGGGATCCTTGCCAATGGTCAGGCGGTAATGATACGTCCGGCTGATGGCCGAGAAACGGCTGTGGAGATTGTCGTCGACTGGCTGTATGGAGTAGACGGCCACGTCGGCCGGCAATATGGAGTTGAGCTTAAAGAGGCATTTGGCCTCGTCTTGCAGGTCGGCCTCGGTGTCGAAATGCGCGACAAAATAGTCCGCATGGACGCCCGTGTCGGTACGTCCCGCGCCCATGACGCTCAGCTCTTTGTCGCGAGTCAGCTTGCGGAGGGCGTCGGTCACGACTTCCTGCACGGTCACGCCGTTGGGCTGGACCTGCCAACCATGGTAGGCCGTGCCGTCGTAGGCCATCTCGATGAAGTAGCGCGGCACGTCTCGCTACGATTTTTGGGCTATGCGCTCGTCGACAAGCTCTTTGCCCAGCTCGCGCAGCTTGAATTTCTGAACCTTGCCGCTGCCCGTCTTCGGGTAGTCTTTGACGAAGAAGACGTATTTTGGCACCTTGAACTTCGCCATTTGCTTTGAGCAATAGTCCTTCACCCCCGCTTCCGTCAGCTCCGCGCCCTTTTTGGGGATGATGAACGCGACTACTATTTCGCCGTAGTGCTCGTCGGGCACGCCGACGACCTCCACCATGTCGACGCCATCCATTTTGTACACGTAGTTCTCAATCTCGCGGGGGTAGATGTTCTCGCCGCCGCGGATTATCATGTCTTTTATTCGGCCGGTTATGTGGTAGTAGCCGTCTTCGTCCTTTATGGCCAAGTCGCCAGAGTGGAGCCATCCGTCGCTGTCAATCACTTGTGCCGTGGCTTCGGGTTTCTTGTAGTAGCCCTTCATTATGTTGTACCCGCGGCAGCATATCTCACCGGCCTCGCCGATTGCGCACTCTTTGCCAGTCTCGGTGTTGAAGATTTTCACCTCGACGAACGGGAACTCGGTGCCGACGGTCGTGGCCCTCTTCTCGACGCTCTGCCCGGCTTTGGAGCACGTCATGCCGGGCGACGATTCCGTAAGCCCGTAGACGGAAATGATGTCTTTCATGTACATCTTGTCCATCACCTGGCGCATCGTCTCTATGGGGCATACCGACCCGGCCATGATGCCCGTTCGAAGCGAGGACAGGTCGTAGCGGTCGAAATTCGGGTGGCCAAGCTCGGCCACGAACATCGTCGGGACCCCATAAAGCGACGTGCAACGCTCACGCTCAATGGAGTAGAGCACTGTCGGCACGTCGAAGTCCTCACATATCACCATCGCCGCGCCATGGGTTATGACGGCGCACATGGCCAGTACGATTCCGAAGCAGTGGAAGAAGGGGACGCACACCAGCAGGCGCTCGTCTACCGTGTACCTCATGGCCTCGCCCGTCGCCCAGCCGTTGTTGAGGATGTTGTGGTGGGTCAGCATGACGCCCTTGGGGAAGCCCGTCGTGCCCGACGTGTATTGCATGTTCACGATGTCGTGGCACGTGATGCTGCGCCGCCTGAGGTCGAACTCCTCTTGAGCGACGAGGCGCGAGCGGCCAAGCACCTCCACCGTGTTATACATCCCGCGCTTGTGATCGGGGCTTAGCAGGACCACGTTGCGCAGTAACGGCAGGCGCTCGCTGTGGAGCTGCCCCCCCTTGGGCAGGTCGCGCAGCTCGGGCACCAGTTCGTACACCATGTCGACATACGAGCTGTCGCGGTATTGGCTGATCATGCAGAGCGTGTGGATGTCGGCATCGGCAAGAAGATACTCGAGTTCGCCTACCTTATAATTTGTGTTGACCGTCACGAGCCACGCGCCGATTTTGGCGCAAGCGAAGAAGACGGTCATCCAGTCGGGGATGTTGTTGGCCCAGATGCCCACTTTAGCCCCTTTCTCGACACCCAGGGCCATCAGGCCGCGGGCGAACTCGTCGACGCGCTCGTTGAATTGTTTGTACGTCCAGTGCAGTCCGCGGTCGGCATAGGTAATAAAGTTCTTGTCCGGCGTCTCGACTGCGTATTTCTCCAAGAGGCCGTTGAGGGTGTCGTCAAACAGTTGCATGCTCTGTTCTGAGGTTTTTGTATGGATCGTGAATTCGCGCCTTTAGTGAGTAAGGTTGCCTTTTTGCGGCGCCAAAGATTATGCAAATGTAATCCTTTAGGCTTTAAAACCGTCGTCTTCACCGCCGCTTTTAACGTCAAATCTGGTCCTTTCTACATTTTGTGCGTTTTAAGCGCCTTTTGTGAAACTACGCAAGTGTTAAAAAGTCTCATTATCCAAGCCAAATTCTACACACAATGGGCAATTTGGATGAATTTTTCGTAATTTGCGTTCATAAACCACAAAGATAGACTGCCGGGAGGCTTGCTCTCCACACGAAACGCACCCCCGGCGAGTGGCCTCAATATCAACCTAATGAGTTCAGCCACAACGATTTTACTTTCGCGAGCCAAACGCATGACCTCGGCCCTTTGGGTCGCGGCTATGTCTCTGGGGTCGCATTCTCTCGCCTCAGTCCCATTGTCCGACGGGATCGGGGTCAAGAACATCAGTGTGGCCGAAGGTCTCTCGCAGAGCTGCGTCAACAGCCTCGCCATCGACCAGCAGGGCTTCCTGTGGGTCGGCATCGACGACGGGCTCGACCGCTTCGACGGCTCGAGGTTCGTACACGTCGAGACGCTCGTCGCGGGCGGCAAACCTGGCAGCCGCAAGACGAGCGTGGAGCGCGTCGAGGTCGACGGGGCCGGCAACGTATGGTCGCTTCGCTCGCAGGGCGAGATATGCTGCCTCGACACGCGGCGCGAGTGCTACGTCGACCTAACCGACGGCTTGGCGCGATTTGGCGACCTCACGGGCGGGCGTTTCGCTTGCCTATCAAATTCCGACGTGCTTATTTACGGGGCGCCAGGCGGCACAGCCCTCTTCCGCACGGGGCAAGACGGCCGCACGGCTTGCCTATGGGGCGACACGGCCCGATACGCGTGCCATCTTGAGCTTAAAGACGCCATATGGCTCGGCGGACGCAGGCTCACCATCGTCCGCAACGACGGCACTTCCCGCTCCATAAAGGTCGACGGGATCAAAGCCCCAATCACTGGCATGGCCGTGTGCGGAAACACCTTGATACTTTCCGACGGCACACCAGTCTTGCGCCGCATTGACTTG
>JAFPDB010000173.1 GCA_017390085.1 Bacteroidales bacterium
ATCGCTCTCCCCTACGGCGTCGAAGGCTTCGCCACCCCGCGCCACCTCATCAAGCAAGACGGCACGCAGGCCAAGGTCGACGAGAAGCTCTCATTCAAAGTCATCGAGTTCAACAAGAGCCAGAAGCGAATCATAGTCTCTCACTCCCGTACCTTCGAGGAGGCAAAGGCCGACGACAAGGAGCGCAAGCCACGCGCAACCCGCAAAGCTTCCGCCGCTGCTCCAGCCAACGCCGCCGTTCGTAAGCAAGTCGAGGCTAAAGAGGTCACCACTCTCGGCGACATCACCAACCTCGCTGCCCTCAAAGGTCAGCTCGAGGCCGCTGAAAAGAAGAATGATTAATCTTCATGCTCTTTGATGCGAACCTTTAATAAGTAACGCTTAATTCCATCTCTCTATGTGGCTTCAAAACGCCACATAGAGAGATTTTGTTTTATGGATAACTTCAAGATTGAAAATAAAGACGGGTATTCGGTCATTACCATGAGCGCCGAACGTCTCGACGGACAAACAACTCCACAGCTCCGCTCCGAACTGGTGCTGCTCGCCGGAAACCAAGTCTCCAACATGATTCTCGACCTTTCAAGTTGCAACTATTGCGACACCAACGGTCTAAGTGCCATCATGATAGCCCATAGGCTCTGCAAGAACGGTTCCCTCGTCCTCGTAGGCGTCAACGACGAGGTACAGAGCATCCTCTCCATCCAAAACTTCGACCCCAAACTCAATATCGAGGCCAACGTCGGGGAAGCCGAAAAGTTCATTACCGAGGTTCTCGCCTCCAAGTAATCCACGCGCATGGAGCTGACCATCCTGGGCTGCAACGCCGCAATCCCAACCACGACCAGAAACCCCTCCGCCCAAGTCTTAGTCGCCAATGGTCACCATTTCCTCATCGACTGTGGCGAAGGTACCCAGTTCCAGCTACGTAAGCTCCACGTTAGTTTCATGAGGATCGAGGCCGTCTTCATATCACATATGCATGGCGACCACGTTTTCGGGCTCATCGGCCTGTTGTCTACAATGTCGCTCTTCAACAGGTCCTCGCCTCTTCTTCTCGTCGGTCCGCCCGATCTCCAGAGCTACATCGCGCCGCTCATCGACAAGTTTTGCGACAACGTGACTTTCGAAGTCCGATACCATCCCCTGCGCTTCGACAAGCCCGAGGTCATCCAGCAAATCAAGAGCATAAACGTCAAGTCCATACCCATCCGTCACCGAGTCGACACCTGTGGCTTTCTCTTCCGAGAGCTTCCAAAAGAACCTAACGTCAAGAAATCTGCCATATACAAATATGGTCTCTCCATAGCCGACATCGTCTCCATCAAGAACGGCCATCCACTCTTCGATCCTTCGGGCGAAGAAATCCCCCGCTCCGAGCTCGTCAAGGAGGCCGCACCTCCCAAAAGCTACGCCTACATATCCGACACGGCCTACCTCCCGGATCTCCACAATGAGCTGACCGATGTCTCCCTCCTCTACCACGAGGCCACATTCATGTCCGATCTCAACGACTTAGCCGCCAAGACGTTGCACTCCACCGCAAGACAGGCGGCCCTGGTAGCCAAAGCCGCTAACGCAGGAAAACTCATCATCGGCCATTTCTCCAGCCGATACGACAACACTGACGCCCTCGAAGCCGAGGCCCAGCAAGTTTTTCTAAACTCAACCGCTGTTTACGACGGCTTCAAGATTGTCTTCTAACATATCGCAAAGCCACGTTTCGTACTTCCGGCAAAAAATATTATCTTTGTCGTCCGTTGTCTGCACAACCCAACACACTGATGAGCAACAATAGCCTTATCCGTTCGACTCTACCATTCATATCCGTCGCCCTTGGCCTCTTCTGTTCCTCCTGTGCCGAGTACCAGGCCATCCTCAAGTCTCACGACAACGAGCTCTGGTACCAAAAGGGTATGGAATACTACGCCGCTAAGGACTATGATAAGGCTGCCAACCTCCTCGGCGGCGTGCTCACCCACTATGCCGGTACAGCCCGCTACGACACCGTCATAACAACTTACGCCTACTCGCTCGTAGAACTTGCAGACTATTACTCAGCCGCCCACTATTTCAGCGACTACGTCAAGACATTCCCCTCTTCCTCCAAATGCAAAGACTGCCAATTCATGGCAGGCCTCTGCTACTATCGCCTCTCCCCAAAGGTCGAGCTCGACCAGAAAGACACACAGTCCGCAATCGAAGAGCTGCTCCTCTACATCAACCTCTATCCCGATGCCGACAGGGTTGATGAGGCCGAGAAAATGATTCGGGAGATGGAAGATAAGCTCGCCTACAAAGCCTATCTCAGCGCCAAACTCTATTTCGATCTCGGAAACTACATGGGCAACAACTACAACAGTGCCGTTATAACAGCACAAAACTGCCTGAAGAAATACCCAGACACCATACACAGGGAGGAACTCAGTTTCCTCATTCTCCGAGCCAAGTTTATACAAGCGGACCGTAGCGTCATCGACAAGCAGGCCGAACGCTACCGCGACACAATCGACGAGTACTACTCTTTCATCAACGACTACCCCGTCAGCTCCTTCAAAAGCGACGCCGACAAGATTCTCGCCAAGTCGGAAAAAGGACTCGCCGAGGTCGAGAAACTACTCCCTCCGTCAACCGACGACATGGACTACTACAAGAACTACGGTCA
>JAFPDB010000174.1 GCA_017390085.1 Bacteroidales bacterium
GGGAGTGTGGGAGGGCAGAGCGTTTGCCTTTGGCTCCGGCGACGAGCAGGACTGCGGCCATGGAGGCTGCGAGGCCTGTGCAGATGGTGGCGACGGAGGAGGAGATGTATTGCATGGTGTCGTAGATGCCGAGTCCGGCGTAGACGCTGCCGCCAGGGGAGTTGAGGTAGATGGAGATGTCTTTTGAGGAGTCGGCGGACTCGAGGTAAAGGAGCTGTGCCTGGACGATGTTGGCTACGTCGTCGTTAATCTCGGTTCCGAGGAAGATGATTCGGTCCATCATGAGCCTGGAGAAGACGTCCATGCTTGCGACGTTGAGTTGTCGTTCCTCGATAATTGTGGGGGAGATGAAGGAGTCTGTCACTTTGGCGTAGCCGTCGAAGAGGTTGCCGCTGATGCCTCGGTGTTTGACGGCGAATTTGCGGAAGTCGTTGATATTTTCCATGTCGGGATTAGTCTTTAAGATTAACGTTATAGGCAGCCTTGCTTGCCAAAGGGTTGGAGCAAGGCTGCCGTAGCCATTATACTGAGGGTGTCAGTATGTTAGTTGTTGGCAAAGAGTTTGCCGAAATCTTCTTGGCTGATGGTTTTCTGCTCGACGTTGGCGTTTTGCTTGGCGATGGAGAAGAGTTTCTCTTCGACAGCGCCCTCGGCGAGGTGGTTGCGTTGCTCTTCGTTGGCGACCATGTTGCGGGCGTACTGCTCGAGCTGTTCCTCAGGGAGGTTGGTGAGTCCGTATTGCATGAACTGTGCGCGTGCGGTCTTTTTGGCGAAGTCGAGGACGTCTTGGAATTCGATTTTGACGCCGAGGTTTTTGGCGATTCGGTTTTTGACGACTTGCCATTTGAGGTCGTTGACGAATTTGGGGAATTCGTCGGTGAGGACTTCGGGAGTGAACTTGTCGTTGTCCTTGTTTACGACGGTGAGCCAGCGTTTGAGGAATTCCTCAGGGAGGTTGAATTCGCCGGCGGCGTTCATGATGGCTTGGCGTGCGTCGACGTTGAAGCGGAAGTCTTCTGCCATTTTGTTGGAGGAGACGAGCTGCTCGTTGACTTTGGCTCGGAATGAGGCTTCGTCGGTTACGCTGCCGTCGGGGTAGAGTCTTTTGAAGAGTTCGTCGTTAAGTTCTGCGGGTTTGAACTCGGAGACTTCGGCTATGGTGAGGGTGGCGGTGGTTCCTTCGGCGATGGCGTCGGCCTGTTCTTGGGAAATCTCGAGGAGGTATTGGATTTCGTGAGCCTCGGGGCAGGCTTTTCGGAGGTCGAACTCGACGGTGTCGCCGACTTTCTTGCCGACGAAGAGAGCTTTTTGCTGTTCGTCTTTGATGACTGTGACGGAGATGAGTCCTTTGTCGTTTTTGAATTCACCGGAGGTTACGACTCCTTTGAGGAGGGAGTCGGGCGTGGAGACTTCTGAGGGGACGTGGCTGCCGTGTCGAGAGGTGATGTTTTTGACTTGCTCGTCGATTGCGGCTTCGTCGACAGTGATGGTGTATGCGGGGATGGAGAGGTTGTTGTCGATTGCGACGTTGATTTCGGGTGAGAGTCCGAGGTCGAATTTGAAGGTGATGCTGTCGATGTCGGCGTCGAAGTCTATGGGTTGCTGGTCTTTGTTAGGGAGGGGCTCGCCAAGGATGTCGATGTTGTTGTCCTTGATGTAGTTGGTGAGCGTTTCTCCGACGAGAGCGTTGACCTGGTCGACGAGGATGGCCTTGCCGTAGAATTTCTTGACCATAGCGACAGGGGCATGACCGGGTCGGAAACCTTTGATTGCTACACGCTTTCCGTAGTCCTTGATAGCTTTTTCTACTTTGGGCTCGTAGTCGGCCTTGTCGAACTCTATAGTGAGGGTGGCGTTGAGCGCATCAATGTTTTCTTTTGAAATGTTCATTTCAACCAGTTGTTGGGATAAGAGTGATTATGAGTAAGTACGGATGAGGGGACTCGAACCCCTACGTCTTTCGACATCAGATCCTAAGTCTGACACGTCTACCAATTCCGCCACACCCGTAGATGTTGACTTTTGAGCGTGGCAAAGTTAAGGCATTTATTCTCTCAAAAGTCAAAATGAGCGTATTTTTTTGGTAAATAGTTATGGGTTAGTTGATTAGTCGTCGAATTTTCTACGACGGAGGACGAAATCCTTTCCGAGGTAAACCTGACGGACCTTCTCGTCTCCGGCGAGTTGCTCTGCCGTGCCGGCGCGGAAGAGTTTGCCTTGGACCTGGATGTAGGCTCGGTCGCAGATTGCGAGGGTCTCTCCGACGTTGTGGTCGGAGATGAGGACTCCGATGTTTTTGAATTTGAGGTGTGAGACGATTTTTTGGATGTCGTAGACGGCGATGGGGTCGACTCCCGCGAAGGGTTCGTCGAGCATGATGAATTTTGGGTTGATGGCGAGTGCTCGGGCGATTTCGGTACGTCGTCTTTCTCCTCCTGAGAGTTGGATTCCTTTGCTTTTCCGGATGTGGCCGAGGCCGAACTCGGCGATGAGTTCCTCGAGTCTTTGCATCTGGTAGTCTTTTGGGAAGTTGGTCATCTCGAGGACGCCAAGTATGTTGTCTTCGACGCTTAGTGTGCGGAAGACTGATGCTTCTTGGGCGAGGTAGCCGACTCCGAGCTGGGCTCTGCGGTAGACAGGGAGGTTGGTGATTTCCTGGTCGTTGAGGTAGACGTGTCCTTCGTTTGGCTCGATGAGTCCGACGGTCATGTAGAAGGTCGTGGTTTTTCCGGCTCCGTTAGGTCCGAGGAGTCCGACGATTTCTCCTTGTCGGACCATGATGGAAGGGCCGTCGACGACCTTTCGCGAGCCGTAGATTTTGACGAGTTTCTCGGTTCGGAGGACCATGTGGTCGGGGTCGGGAGTGGGGTCGGGTTCCTCGTAGATGGTCCCGACTTCGAGCTCACCCGAGATGATTTTGGCCCTGATGGCGTCGGACTCGCTCATGGACTTTAGGCTCGGGGATTGTTGCGCTTGGGTGTTTTGTTCTTCCATCGGGGGGGGGTGTCTTATTGTTGTTCGGGGTCCGGGGCTCCGAACTCCATGAGGAAGGCTTTGATGAAGGGGTCGATGTCGCCGTCCATGACGGCTTGGACGTTGCTGGTCTGGTAGCCGGTTCGATGGTCCTTGACTCTCCTGTCGTCGAAGACGTAGCTACGGATTTGTGACCCCCACTCGATTTTCTTTTTGCCGGCCTCGATTTTGGCCTTGGCGGCGTTGCGTCGTTGGAGTTCGCGGTCGTAGAGTTGTGAGCGGAGGAGCCTCATGGCGTTCTCGCGGTTTTCGGTCTGTTTGCGCGTCTCGGTGTTCTCGATGAGTATTTCTTCGGTTTGGCCGGTGTCGGGGTCGGTGTATTGGTATCGGAGTCGGACTCCGGTCTCGACCTTGTTGACGTTTTGCCCGCCGGCTCCTCCGGAGCGGAAGAGATCCCATGAGATTTTTGATGGGTCGACGTATACCTCTATGGTGTCGTCGACGAGTGGTGTGACGAAGACCGAGGCGAAGGAGGTCATCCTCTTTCCTTGCGCGTTGAATGGGGAGACCCGGACGAGCCTGTGGACGCCGTTTTCGCTCTTTAGGTAGCCGTAGGCGGTGTCGCCCTCGATTTCGAATGTGACGGTTTTGATGCCGGCGTCGTCGCCGTCTTGGAGGTTGGTGACTGTGACCTTATAGTCGTGTGCTTCGGCCCATCGTTGGTAGAGCCTCATGAGCATTTGGGCCCAGTCTTGGCTCTCGGTGCCTCCCGCGCCGGCGACGATTTTGAGGACTGCGCTTAGTTGGTCTTCCTCTCCTTGGAGCATATTGGCCAGCTCGGCTTGCTCGGTGAGTTTTATGGCCTCGGAATAGGCGGCGTCGAGGTCAGCCTCCTCGACAATGCCCTCTTTCAGGTAGTCTGCGGCGAGGGACAACTCCTCGACGGCAGAATGTACGCGATCGTAGGCTCCGACCCATTTTTTGTTGGCCCGGACTCGTTTCATGACCTCTTCGCTTTTGGTCCTGTCGTCCCAGAAGCCGGGTTCTTGTGAGCGGAGGTCGTCCTCCTCTAATTCCATGCGTCGGCGGTCGACGTCAAAGATACCTCCTTAACGCAAGCTCGCGTTGGCTCAGGTCCTTGATCTGGTCCTGTGTTACCATGTGGTTTAAGAGTATGGTTACGTGTTTGACAAAGTGTGGGTGTGGCCCGTGGTTGACGGGGCGGGTGCGAAGTTAGTCAAAATATCGTGGCTTAGGCCATGTCGGCGTTCTCGATGTCGAGCAGTCCTCCGGGGAGCTGTAGGGTGATGGTTTGGGCGTCGTCGTCGATGGCGACTACGAAATCGTCGGTGGCGGGGAGCAGGACCTCGCAACCATCGGCCCTTCGGACGACGAAGAGTGGGTTGGCGGCGACGGAGTCGTCGATTTCCTCGATGATGCCGACCTCGCCGGAGTCGACGCTCACGACCATGTAGCCGACGAGGGGTTGAACTGTCTCAACCTCGTCGTCGGGTACGGCCTCGACTTGTGAGCAGACCTTGGCCCCGACGAGGTGTTGGGCTTGGGAGGGCGTGTGGACGGAGGCGAGCGAAATTGTGGCGGAGCGGTCGCCTCGTTTGGTGACGGATTTGATTCTCATGGGGACGACTCCGCCGTCGATCATGAGGAAAAGGAACTCGGAATTGAACACCTCATCGGAATCTGCTTCGGGCGCGAGCTTGACGAGTACGGCTCCGGTTGTTCCGTCGGTCTTGGTTACGGAGCCTACCTCGGAGAGCGAGAGTTTTGGGGAATCGGTGTCGGTGGGCGAGAAAATGGAATTCAGGTTCTTGTTCATTGATGCGTTGAGTGGTGCGTGTGTTGGGGTATGGTGTCGGTTCTTAGAGATTGACGTAGTTGAACTTGGCGTGTCCGGTCCACTTCTCCTTATAGGCCTTGCGGGCTGGTCGCGGTATGGAGACCCATACGGACTCGGGAATGGCGTCGCGGCCGAGCGTTGGGGGGTCGATGGCGAGTGACTTGAGCTCGTAGAGTCCGTCGCAGTCGTCGAAGGCGTAGTTGCCGACGCGAGTGACGGAGGCCGGGAGTGTGATGGATTGGAGCGAGAGGCAGGAGCGGAAGGCGTCGTCCTCAATAATTATTGTGGAGGAGGGGATGTTGACTTCGGCGAGAGCGCGGCAATCGGCGAAGATGGCGTCGGAAATGGTGGTGAGGGCGTCGGGCAGCTTTGCGGCCGTGAGCTGTGAGCATCCGGCGAAGGCGTTCTTGCCGACGGAGAGTACGGAATTGGGCAACGTGATGGTTTTCAAAGCCTTGCACTCCTCGAAAGCACGGTCGCCGACCTCCTCGATTGCGTCGGGGATGGATATTTGGGCGAGCGAGACGCAGGAGCGGAAAGTGCCTTGTGGGATGGAATAGAGTGTGCTCGGGAGCTGGATGGCGGGTAGTGCGGAGCATCCGGCGAAAGCGTAGTCGCCAATGGATGAGACGGTCTCGGGGATTTGGACGCTCTTGAGACTTGAGCAGCCCTCGAAAGCCTGAAGCCCAATCTCGGCGACGCCGCTCATTATGACGACGTTCTCGAGTGAGGAGCAGCCGCTGAAGGCCTTCCAGTCGACGCTGGCGACGGACTCTGGGATGACGACGTCGCGTAGGGTCCGGCAGCCGCTGAAGGCTTCCCAACCGAGCGACTCGAGGCTCTCGGGCAGTGAGAGCTTGACGAGCGAGACACAATCGGCGAAAGCGGCGTCGGAAATGGAGACGACTCCCTCGGGAATGACGACCTCGCTGAAGGCGGCGCAACGGGCGAAGGCGGCATCGGCTATGAAGCTGGCGGCGGGGATGATGATGGGGCGTCCGTCGGTCCCGCCCTCGTACTGTGTGGAGTCTTCGGTCAGGACGAGGCGTCGGAGCTGCGCGCATCCCTCGAAGGCGGAACTGCCGATTTGCTCCATATTGCCACTCATGCTGACGCTCTGGAGGCCCGAGCATCCCGCGAAGGCGCGGGCTGGAAGCGAACGGAGCCCGTCGGGGAGCGTCACGGCCACGAGGCCCTCGCACTGCCAGAAAGCCGACGGGGCGAGGGACTTGACCTTGCGGGGCAGGTAGATGACGAAAGCCTCGGTACTCTTTGGGCAGAAAATCACTCTCGATGTGTCGGCCGTAAAGAGGACGCCCTCGCGCTCGAAAAAGAAACGGTTTCCGGCGTCGACCGATAGCGAGACGAGGCTTCGGCAGCGCGAAATGGCCTCGTCTTGAATGGTTTGGAGCGACGCGGGGATATGGAGCGAGCTCAAAGAGTCGCACTCGGCGAAAGCGCTGCCGCCCAGATAGCGCAACGACGCGGGGAGAGAGACCTCGGTGAGCGACGCGCACCCCGCGAAGGCGGCTCCTCCGACGCTAAGCACGCCATCGGACAGTACGACTTTGCGGAGCGAAGCGCAGCCACTGAAGGCTGCCGCCGGGATGTGGGATAGCGACCCCGGGATCCTCACCTCGCGGAGGGCGGCGCACATGTCAAAGGCATTGTTGCCGAGGTACTTGAGGCTGTCGGAGATTTGGACGGACTGGAGGGCTGTGCACCTGGCGAAAGCCCTCGCCCCGATGAATTTTACGGAAGAGGGGATGACGACGGAGCGTAGGGTCTGGCAGAAAGAGAAGGTGCCGTCGGCGATGCTGTCGACGGAGGGCGGTATGACATAATTCTCCTGTTCGGCCGCTTTTGGGTAGAGCAGGATTTTGGACATGTTTTTGTTGAAAAGGACGCCGTTGGCGGTTCGGTAAGCGGGGTTGGCCTGGTGGACGGAGACGGACTTGAGGAGCGAATAGCCGTGGTCGCCTCCGAAATCGGCGTCGATTCGAGAGACGGAGGCCGGTATGTCGAGCGTCCTCATCTGGCTGCACCACCTGAAGGCCTCGGCGTCGATGCTCGTGACGTGTCGGCCGGCCACGGTGTCGGGGATTACGACATCTTCGACGGCGTCGACGAAAGAAAGCGAGAGTGTGGAGTCGGAGGTGACGGAAAAAGTGAGGTATCCACTCTTAAATTTCCCAAAAACATCCTGGGATGGTGTCTGCGCGAGGGGCAGTGTCGGCACGGCGACCGCGGTCAACAGCGATATGAGGGTAAAAAGGCGATTCATGTGAAGGATTGTGGTAAAAAAGGCGAATTTATTGATGCCAAAGTTGCAAAGTTAGTCAATAGGATGTTTACGGACGACGCGACGTTAGAGTTACAAAGAGGGTAAGATGGCGTTAAGGAAGTGATACCCAATACTTAAGCATTTTTAAATATAGCCAAATATGCTGAACTGGGCCTCTATGCGTTTTGCATATTCGCGGTGACCGAGTAAATTTGAGATATACAGAAGAACGCTTATCACAAGATCATTGACACTTATCACCACACACTGAACCTCTCAACAAATAGGCAACACTCACACTTATCAACTAATCACACCTTAACCACAACCTGTAACACCCAGCCGGCGAATCTTGATGGGGAGACTCCGCCCGATTGAGACTTGCGCAGCGAAAAAAGAAAAACCTCTTCAAAGTTCAACGCAGACAAACAGAGACACCATGAAGAAAAGCGTCCTTGTCATTGTCGCCCTATTGCTAGGCGTAGGTGCGGCATACGGTCAGCACTCGAAAGTGCGCGCCATCTTCCTCCTCCAGTTGACCCGTTACGCCTCATGGCAAGTCGGGGATGCCAAGTCGTTCGTAATGACCGTGATAGGCGCGGACGACGTGGCTCAGGAGCTAAAGGAGATAACCCGCGGGAAAACGGTCCAGGGGCTCCCTATCGACATCGTGACGTCGACCACGACGCGGAATTTGCCGAAATCTGACGTCATATACATAGACTCGAAATTCGCGGACCGGACCCGGACGGTCATCAGCGGCCAATATGGCAACAAGACCCTCGTCGTCGGGAGCCGCGAGGGCATGTGCACCCACGGCGCGCAGATTGCCCTTGTTGACGACGGCACGAAAGTGGGCTTCGAATGGAGCCGCCACAACATCGAGAAGAGCGGCGTCAAAATCTCGCCGAAAGTATTGAGCATGGGCAAGGAACTTAATTAGTAGAAAGGGAGCGGCTATTGCAAGAAACCATACAATCAAACGGATTCCATCCCTCACCTCGACAGGGGAGGCGGGATGGAATCTTTTTTTGCCCGTTCTGGCCGGGCCGACAGGGCCTACGAAACAATGGGGAGTGAGAAAACGTAAGCTAAAGTCGGGACACCCCGCGTTGCGACAAGAAAACGACAGGGCGAGTGGGGGGCAAGACCTCCGAAGAAAGGCTCGAAAACAGAAGGCAAACCTCATTTTTTTTTAGCATAGAAACAAGATACAAAAGAACAACATGAGGAGACTAATCCTCTGATTATGGCTATTGCGGCGTCGGAGCGACGGTCCAGAACCCGCAAAGTCCGCGCGATGTTCACACTCCAGCTGCCCTGCTACGAGTCGTGGGAGATGGACGCGAACGCAGAAAAGTTCGTTATTACCATTGTCGGCGCGGAAGACGTGGCGGCGGAGCTCAAGACCATGACGAACGGCAAGACCGTTTTGGGCCGCTCGATAGACGTGGTGCCCGTATCGACGACGAGCGACCTGCCAAAATCGAACGTCGTCTACGTATCGCCCAAGCACGCGGACAAGGCACGCAGCATCGTCAAGGGGCAGCATGGCCACAACACCCTGTTCGTGGGCGGCGAGAGCGGAATGGGCGACACGGGCGTGCAGGTGGCTCTCGTGGGCCAGGGCGACAAAGTAGGCTTCGAATGGAGCAAGAGAAACGTAAAGAACGGCGGGGTGAAAATATCGCCGAAAGTGCTGAACTTGGGCAAAGAGCTGAACTAAAGGGCGCGAGGATGTGGCCGCCTCGCCCGTCGGGACATGGGGCGGCGCATAGTTTTTAGGTTTGGCGCGCGGCACAATGGAGCTGCGGCTCTGCGGAGTAAGCGGAAAAGAGTGTATTTTTGAACTCGCGATTACTCAAAACGACGAATAGATGCTGATAATAGGAATAGCGGGAGGCTCGGGGTCGGGAAAGACGACCGTGGTCAAGAAACTCGTGGCCGCCATGGACAGCCGCCGCGTATCGGTAATGAGCCAAGACAACTACTACAACGACAACAAGGACCTGACTCTTGAAGAGCGCCGCAAGATAAACTTCGACCATCCGGACGCCATCGAATTCCCCCTACTGGTCCGCCACCTTGAAGAGCTGCGCAAGGGCCGCGAGATAGCCATGCCGACCTACTCATTTGTGGAGAGCACCCGTATGGAGGCCACTGAGAGGGTGGTGCCGAACGACGTCATAATTGTCGAGGGAATCCTCGTTCTGGCGATACCCGAGCTTCGGGAGCTGATGGACATCAAAGTATTCGTCGACGCTGACGCTGACGACCGCCTGGCCCGCAGGATAAAGAGGGACGTCGCGGAGCGGGGCCGCGAGCTGAGCGGAATCTTGCGCCACTACGAGACGACCGTCAAGCCTATGCACTTGCAATTTGTGGAGCCGTCGAAGCGTTATGCGGACCTGATCGTGCCGCAGGGTGGGGACAATGAGAAGGCCATAGAGGTCCTGCGCCACTTCATAGAGAAAAAAATAGGCTAAATTCGCGTCATGGACGATTTTTTCAAGATACTGGCGTCGACGGAGTCGGCAGAAGGCACGTGGACGTACACTTTAAGCATAAACCCCGACCACGACATTTTCAGAGGTCACTTCCCGGGCCGGCCAGTGGTGCCAGGGGTCATGACACTGATGATGACCCGCAAATGCGCCGAGCAAGCCAAGGGGCTTGGGGCGACGCGCATAGGGGCGATAAAAGAGGCCAAATACATATCCCCGATAACGCCCGACGGCGTGGACGTGATAATAACGTTCAGCATTGACGAGAGCCTCAACGTCAAGGGCGAAGTCCGCTCGGCCGACGGCCGCGACTACACAAAAATCCGCATGACCCTCACTCGCGAATAGCGCACGGACGCAGCCCCCCACCCTCTCCACACGACATAAAAAAATCCCCCCACCTCAAAGTGACAGCCGACGAGTGCAAAGAGTTAGCGAGCCGGTTGCGCTGCGCCTTGATAATCCCGACGTACAACAACGCCGTGACGATAGGGCGCGTGTGCGTAGAAGCCTCGCGATGGTGTGGCGACATAATCGTGATGAACGACGGCTCGACCGACGGGACGGCCGAAATCTTGGCGCGCCGTCCGGGCGGCGTGACCGTCTTGAGCCACCCCGACGGCAAGAACCACGGCAAAGGCGCGGCCTTGGTGGCCGCCCTGCGTCAGGCCCGCGCCATGGGATTCGAGCGCGCCGTGACGATGGACGCCGACGGCCAGCATTTTGCGGAAGACATGGCTCCGCTGCTGGAAGACGAGGCCGCCCACCCGGGGTCGCTCATAATCGGGGCCCGCGACATCGAGGCCGACGGGATGCCCCGTAAAAACACCTTTGCCAACAAATTCTCCAACTTCTGGTTCCGGCTCTTCACCCTCGTGGACCTGGGCGACACGCAGAGCGGCTTCCGGCTCTACCCCCTTGGCGCGATGGAGAAGATGCGATTCTTCACGCCGCGATACGAATTCGAGGTGGAAGTGGCGGTTCGTCTGGCTTGGAAGGGCATGAGGGTTGTGAACGTCCCGATAAAAGTGGCGTACCCTGACGACAGGGTGAGCCACTTCCGCCCCTTTGCGGACTTTGCGCGCATAAGCCTTCTGAACACGGCTCTCTTCCTGGTGGCGCTGGTGTGGTTCTACCCCGTCAGGGCGTGGCGATGGCTGCGCGACGGAGAATGGAAAAAACTCTTGCCCGGCGACGAGAGCGCGTCTCGGACGGCGTCGGCCGTGGCGTTTGGCGTGATGATGTCGGTCATGCCGATATGGGGTTTTCAGACCATAGCGGCTCTTGGAGGTGCCAAGCTGTTAAGGCTCAACAAGATAATA
>JAFPDB010000175.1 GCA_017390085.1 Bacteroidales bacterium
CCCGCTTGCGCCTTTTTGAATATCTTCGCGACAAGAAAAAACAATGCCAGAGTTTTGAGACCAGCCTCGCTCATACGCCAGCTCGGCCACGCCGCCGCGCCACTCGCGTTCCTCGCCTCCCTCGCGTGGGGATGCGCCAACCCGGGCACCCCCACGGGCGGCCCCCGCGACCGTAAGCCGCCCGTCATGATCTCGTCGACGCCGGCTCCCGGAGCCACCGACTTCAAAGGCAAAGTCGTCACAATCATATTCGACGAAAACGTGCAGCTCAAAGACGCCGACAAGAAATTCGTCATGTCGCCCCCAACGGCCAAGAAGCCGCGCGTCGAGGCGCACGCCAAAACGTTGAGCGTCCGCTTCGACGACGAGGAGGAGCTACAGCCCGCCACCACCTACACCCTCGACTTCGCCGACTGCCTCTCGGACCTCAACGAGGGCAACGTCTACGAGAATTTCACATTCTCCTTCTCCACGGGCCAAAGCACCGACTCCATGATGATCTCTGGCAACGTCTTCGACGCCCAGACAATACTGCCCGTCGAGGGCATCTACGTCCTGCTCCACGCCAACCTGACCGACACGGCCTTCAGCAAGACCACGCCCATACGCATCGCCAAGACCGACGCCCGAGGCCGTTTCGCCATAAAAAACGTCCCCGCAGGCGCCCAATACGACATCTACGCGCTCGACGACCAGAACCGCAACTTCCTCTTCGACCAGCCGGGCGAAAAAATCGCATGGCTCGGACGTCACGTCACCCCGTCATTTGAGACCAGGCAAGTGGCCGACAGCGTCCGGACCGACTCCACATTCGTCCTCAACGACACCGTACGCTACTACTACCAGCCCATCACGCGCGACACACTCGTCTACACACCCGACTCGCTCGTCATCTTCGCCTTCGACGAGGACGTCTACGACCAATACGTCAAGTCCGACGAGCGCAAAAGCCGAAACATCATAACGCTCGCCCTCAACAAGCCCATGAGCCGCCGGCCCAAAGTCTCATTCCCCGGCAACGAGGGCCGCGACGTGGCGCGCTTCCAATACAACCCCGCCAACGACACCGTCAAAATCTGGATGACCGACACCACCGTTTGGCACCGCGACTCGGTTGTCGTCGCCATCAATTACCTCATGGCCGACTCGCTGGGCAACCTTATCGACAAAGTGGACACCCTCAAGGAATGGCACTTCGAGCGAAAGGTTGAGGAACCCAAGCAAAAAAGGCGCAACAAGAAAAAAACGGAAGAGAAGCCAAAGCCCAAGATGCTGGAACTCAAAGTCGCCACGTCGGTCGCCCCCTACTCCGAACTCGCCATCAACGCCACCACGCCATTCGAGACGCTCGTGTGGGACTCCGTACGCCTCTTCGTAAAGCAGGACACCATCTTCAACCCCGTGAAATTCACGCCTGTCGAAGACACCGTCAACATCTGCCACAAGGCACTCAAATTCAAGTGGGAACCCGGGGCGCAATACAAGCTCGAAATCGACTCCGCCGCCGCGCGCGACATCTACGGACTCGTCAACGACGCCGTCTCCGCCTCCGTCAAAATCACCAGCCTCGACAAATACGGCACCCTCTACATCGACGTCGACAGCGTTCCGCGCAACGCCCTCATACAAATCACCGACGCCAAAGGCGGAATCGTCAGGCAGAGCTACCTCAAACCCAACGGCAAAGCGGGATTCAAATACCTCAAGCAAGGCGAATACAAAATCCGCATCCTGATTGACGACAACCACGACGGCAAATGGACCACGGGCAACTACGCCGAGCGGCGACAACCCGAGACCATAATCTACTACATGGAGAAAGTCAGCGTCCGCCCCAATTGGGACATCCACGTCAACTTCTCCACCAAAGGCTTCAGCCCCGACGCCTACGCCCGCAAGTTCGGCAACCAGACCACACGACGCCGCCGCTGACAATGCCCCCCACCGACGAGAGATGGATGGCCGAGGCCCTCAAAGAGGCCGAGCGAGCCGCCGCTGAAGGCGAAGTGCCATGCGGAGCCGTCGTCGTATGCCACGGGCGCGTCGTCGGGCGAGGGCACAACATGACCGAACGCCTCGCCGACGTCACCGCCCACGCCGAGATTCTCGCCCTGACGGCCGCGGAGCAGACCCTCGGCTCCAAATACCTCAACGACTGCACACTCTACGTCACCCTCGAGCCCTGCACCATGTGCGCAGGCGCGCTCGCCTGGAGCCAAATCGGCCGAATCGTCTACGCCGCCTCCGACCCCAAGCGCGGCTACGCGCGCCTCGACCCGTCGCCCCTCCACCCCAAGACCCTAGTGACGCGATCCGTGCTCCGGGCCGAGGCCGAGCAACTCCTCAAGACCTTCTTCTCGAGCCGACGATAGCCCCTCGGCGGGGTACCCGCACTTGTTATTGCTTCTTACTTAATTAATTACTAAATTCGCACGCCCAAAAATGCGGCGTGACGGTTCATATTGCCCACCCGCAACTTTCCCAGCATCACGTTTTTAAGACATTCATGAGCAAGAGATTTGCCGAGTACAAGGGACTTAACCTCACAGAGGCCAGCAAAGAAGTCTCCGAAATGTGGAAGCAAGAAGACGCCTTCCGCAACAGTCTGAAAGAGAGGGAGGGACATCCCAACTTCGTATTCTTCGACGGGCCGCCATCGGCCAACGGCAAACCAGGCATCCACCACGTCATGGCGCGAGCCATCAAGGATTCCTTCTGCCGATACAAGACCCAACGCGGCTTCCGAGTCGTCCGCAAAGCCGGATGGGACACACACGGCCTCCCCGTGGAACTCGGCGTCGAGAAGATGCTCGGCATCACAAAAGAAGACATCGGCTCCAAAATCTCTGTAGACCAATACAACGCCGCGTGCCGATCCGAGGTCATGAAATACATCGACCTGTGGGCCGACCTCACCCACAAAATGGGCTACTGGATCGACATGGACGACCCCTACATCACCTACGACAACCGATACATCGAGAGCCTATGGTGGCTCCTCAAACGACTCTACGAGCGCGGCTTCCTCTACAAAGGCTACACCATCCAGCCATACTCCCCAGCCGCCGGCACGGGACTGAGCAGCCACGAGCTCAACCAGCCCGGCTGCTACCGCGACGTCAAAGACACCACACTGACGGCCCAATTCACCGTCACACGCGACGCCAAGAGCGACTTCCTCTTCAACGACGCGCAAGGCCTCCCCGTATACATCCTCGCCTGGACAACCACCCCCTGGACCCTCCCCTCCAACACGGCACTCTGCGTCGGCGAGAAAATCGAATACCAGCTCGTCAAGACCCGCAACCCCTACTCCGGCCAACTCGAGGCCGTAGTACTGGCCAAAGACCTCGTCCCAGCCTACTTCAGCAAAGAGGCCGAAGGCAAGCCATTCGAAGAGTTCAAGGAGGGCGACAAGAACATCCCCTACGCCGTCCTGGCCCAATACACCGGCAAACAACTCATCGGCGTCAAATACGAGCAGCTCCTGCCATTCGCGCGCCCCGACGGCAAAGCCTTCGAAGTCATCAGCGGCGACTACGTCACCACGTCCGACGGCACGGGCATCGTCCACATCGCCCCCGACTTCGGCGCCGACGACGCCCGCGTCGCCCGCAACTACGACATAGTCCCACTCATGTTCGTCGACCGCAACGGCAAGCAACAACCCATGGTCGACCGCCGCGGACGCTTCTTCCCAATCGAAGACCTCGACCCGCAATACGTCAGCGAATTCCTCAATAAAGACGCCTACGCCGAATTCGCGGGCCGCTACGTCAAGAACGCCTACGACGACACCCTCGGCCCCGACTCCACGACACTCGACCTCGACCTCTGCATGAAACTGAAAGCCGAGGGCAAGGCCTTCAAAATCGCAAAACACGTCCACAGCTACCCACACTGCTGGCGCACCGACAAACCTGTCCTCTACTACCCCCTCGACTCGTGGTTCATCAAGACGACCGCCGTCAAAGACCGACTCATCGAGCTGAACAACACCATAAACTGGAAACCATCCTACACGGGCAGCGGACGCTTCGGCAACTGGCTCGAGAACCTCCAGGACTGGAACCTCAGCCGCTCGCGATTCTGGGGCACGCCACTGCCCATCTGGCGCACCGAGGACGGCAAAGAGGAAATCTGCATCGGCTCCATGCAAGAGCTCATGGACGAAATAGACAAAGCCGTCAAGGCCGGCCTGATGACCGCCAACCCCTACAAGAACTTCAAGACGGGCGACAACTCGGCCGCCAACTACGACCCGAAGAACATCGACCTCCACCGCCCCTACATCGACGGCGTAATCCTACTCTCACCGTCGGGCAAGCCCATGCACCGCGAACCCGACCTCATCGACGTATGGTTCGACAGCGGCGCAATGCCCTACGCCCAATACCACTACCCCTTCGAGCATAAAGACGACCTGCTCTTCCCCGCCGACTTCATCGCCGAGGGCGTAGACCAGACCCGCGGATGGTTCTTCACACTCCACGCCATAGCCACAATGTGCTTCGACGGCGTAGCGTTCAAAAACGTCATCTCCAACGGGCTCGTCCTCGACAAGAACGGCAACAAGATGTCCAAACGACTCGGCAACGCCGTCGACCCCTTCAGCGTCATCGAGAAATACGGCCCCGACGCCCTCCGATGGTATATGCTCACCAACTCGCAGCCGTGGGACAACCTGAAATTCGACGAGGCGGGAGTCGACGAGGTGCGCCGCAAATTCTTCGGCACGCTCTACAACACCTACTCCTTCTTCGCCCTCTACGCCAACATCGACGGCTTCACGGGCACCGAGCCCACCGTCGCAGTGGCCGACCGCCCCGAAATCGACCGTTGGATAATCTCGCTGCTCAACAGCCTCGTGGCCGAAGTCTCCGACGCCATGGAGAACTACGAACCCACGCGCGCGGGCCGCGCCATCCAAGACTTCGTCATGGACAACCTCTCCAACTGGTACGTGCGCCTCAACCGCAAACGCTTCTGGGGAGGAGTCATGGACCAAGACAAGCTCGCCGCCTACCAGACGCTCTTCGAGTGCCTCCGGAAAGTGGCCGTCATGAGCGCCCCAATTGCCCCATTCATCACCGACCGCATCTACCGCGACCTCGTCGGCGACCAGAAGAAGACCGTCCACCTCGCCGAATGGCCAGCAGCCGACACCTCGCTCATCGACAAGCCCCTCGAGCAACGCATGGGCTACGCCCAGAGCATCTCCTCGATGATCCTCGCCCTGCGCCGCAAAGTCAACATCAAGGTCCGCCAACCCCTGGCCAAGATAATGATCCCCGCCTCCGACGACACCTTCCGCCAGCAAGTCTCCAACATGCAGCACCTCATCCTCAACGAGGTCAACGTCAAGGAACTGCAATTCGTCACTGAGGACGACGGAATCCTCAAGAAGCGCATCAAGCCGAACTTCAAGGCCCTCGGCCCCAAATACGGCAAGCTCATGAAGGGCATAGCCGCCGAAATGGCCAAAATGTCCACCCACGACATCGCCGCCTTCGAGCGCGACGGCTCCTACACCCTCATGATAGGCCAAGACGAGGTACGAATCGACGCCACCGACGCCGAGGTCATCTCCGAAGACATCCCAGGTTGGCTCGTCGCCAACGAGGGCAGCCTCACCGTGGCGCTCGACATCGAGGTGTCCGATGAGCTTCGCAAAGAGGGCATAGCCCGCGAGTTCATCAACAGGATTCAGAACATCCGCAAAGACTCCGGATTCGACGTCACAGACAAGATAACCGTCAAAATCCAGCCCAACGGCCTGACCGACGGCGCAGTGACCGGATATGCCGACTACATAGCCTCCCAGACACTCGCCACGAGCGTGACCATCGACACCACGCTGACCGAGGCCTCCGCGCAAAAGGTCGAACTCGACGACAACCTGACGGTACTTGTGGCCGTAAGCAAGATATAGACCCATTAACCTCAAGAATGGCGGGCCGCCCCGACGACGGGGCCACACCATCCCAAAACACCTCATACAGACATGGCAGAGAAGACACGTTATTCCGACGAGGAACTCCAGGAGTTCAAAGAGATAATACTCGAAAAACTCGAGAAGGCGCAGCGTGATTTCGAGGTCTACCGCAACGAGATTACGCACGGCGACGTCAACGACACTCAAGACACGTCGCCCACGTTCCACGCGCTCGAAGAGGGTCAGAGCCTCCTCTCCAAAGAGGACGCCTGCCGAATGGCCGAACGCCAGCAGAAGTTCATCGCCAACCTGAAAGCGGCCCTGGTCCGCATCGAGAACAAGACCTACGGCATCTGCCGCGAGACGGGCAAGCTGATCCCCAAGGAGAGGCTCAGGGCCGTGCCCCACGCCACCCTCAGCATCGAGGCCAAGCAGAAAGGCCGCCTTGGCGACTAAGCAAGGACGCTAACAACAAGACACCTGCGCGCGCGGCCCCGAGTCTTCGCCCCACCCTACGGGCGACGGGACTTCACGCGCAGGAAGTTTTTTATATCTTCAGGCCTCACCTCCCCCCACATGGCAGAGAGGCAAAAACGCCAACAAATCAAGATGACAAGAAACGGCAAGACCGCGATGCTCGTCGTAGCCGCGGTCATAATCATAGATCAGGCTTCAAAAATTTGGGTCAAGACCCACTTCGCCCTTGGCGACGAGATTAACGTGATCGGCGAGTGGTTCCGCCTCCATTTCGTGGAGAACAACGGCATGGCGTTCGGCATGCAGCTGTCGGGGGAGAGCTGGGGCAAGTTGGCGTTGTCGGTCTTCCGCATCGTGGCAATAGTCTTTATCGGCATAGGTCTCGCAAGACTGTGCCGCCAGGAGGAGAAACGCGGCCTCGTGGCCTGCATATCGCTCGTTTTGGCGGGGGCCGTCGGCAACATCTTCGACTCCGTATTCTACGGCCTGATTTTCGACTCGTCGTGGGGGCAAGTGGCCACCCTCTTCCCCGCCGAGGGCGGCTACGGCACACTGCTCCACGGGCGGGTGGTCGACATGCTCTACTTCCCGCTCATCGAGGGGCATTGGCCCGAATGGGTCCCCGTATGGGGCGGGCAATCGTTCCTCTTCTTCAGGCCCGTATTCAACATAGCCGACTCGGCGATATGCGTAGGGATGTTCCTCATGATAGTCTTTTTCCATAAAGACCTTGGCGACTTCCTGGCCCAAGTCTTTCCCGACAAGAAGGGAGGGGCGTCAAAAGAGGCTGAGCAGGGGGAATAAGCCGTGAAATGGCAAAAAAATCGGCCCAACTGTTTGTTAAATCAAGGAAAAGCAATACTTTTGTCATCGCTAAGGCAAGGGATTGAATTAGCGACGACATCTTGGTCGGTTGGATGAGTGGCTTAGTCTACGGTCTGCAAAACCGTCTACGGCGGTTCGAATCCGCCACCGACCTCATGGAGAAGCGTCTTGAACTCAGTTCAAGGCGCTTCTTTCGTTATATGCTTGTTTTACGGATGGAGAGCCTCTGGCTATCGGCGAAATCGCCCCAGAGACGGCCATTTGGGGCGTCTCGGCACGATTGGGTAGTGTTTCTGCTTGGGGCAAAATAGCATCGCCTCCAAGACGCTGAAAGGCTCTTGGAGGCGATGTCTTTTTTGTGCGTATTGCGCGGGAGGCGGCTTAGTTGTTCTTAAGCTCGGCCTGCACGGCTGCGAGTTTCTCGAAAAGCTCATGGCCGCTGACCTTTCGGTAGACGATGTCGTGGAGCTCTGAGACCTTGACCCGCTTCTGCTCCATTGTGTCGCGGTCGCGGAGAGTTACGGTGTCGTCTTCGAGGGTCTGGCCGTCGACGGTGACGCAGTATGGCGTGCCGATGGCATCCTGGCGACGGTAGCGTTTGCCGATGGAGTCTTTCTCGTCGTACGCCACGTTCATGGCGAGTTTGAGCGAGTCGACAATCTGGTGTGCTTTCTCGGGCATTCCGTCTTTCTTGACGAGGGGGAGGACTGCGAGCTTGACTGGCGCGAGGACGGGAGGGAGCTTGAGGACCACTCGGCTGTCGCCACCCTCGAGCTGCTCCTCGGTGTAGGCCCCCGCCATGATGGAGAGGAACATACGGTCGACGCCGATGGAGGTCTCGACGACGTAGGGGACGTAGCTTTCGCCCGTCTCGGGGTCGAAGTACTGGATTTTCTTGCCGCAATATTTCTGGTGCTGGCTGAGGTCGAAATCGGTGCGGCTGTGGATGCCCTCGACCTCTTTGAAGCCGAACGGCATGCGGAACTCGATGTCGGTGGCCGCGTTGGCGTAGTGGGCGAGCTTGTCGTGGTCGTGGAACTGGTAGTTGCCGTCGCCCATTCCGAGGGCCTCGTGCCAGCAGAGGCGGTAGCGTTTCCAGTAGTTGAACCACTTCATCTCCTCGCCCGGGCGCACGAAGAACTGCATCTCCATTTGCTCGAACTCCCTCATGCGGAATATGAACTGGCGGGCCACAATCTCGTTGCGGAAAGCCTTGCCGATTTGCGCGATGCCGAATGGCACCTTCATTCGTCCCGTCTTCTGGACGTTTAGGAAGTTGACGAAGATGCCCTGCGCGGTCTCGGGACGGAGGTAGATTTTCATGCTGCCGTCGGCGGTGGAGCCCATCTCGGTGCTGAACATGAGGTTGAACTGGCGGACGTCGGTCCAGTTCTTGGTGCCGGAGATTGGGCAGACAATCTCCTCGTCGATGATTATTTGCTTGAGCTCGTCGAGATTGCCGTCGTTGAGGGCCTTCTTGAAGCGGTCGTGAAGTGCGTCGCGCTTGTTCTGGTTCTCGATGACGCGGGCTGAGGTCTCGCGGAACTTGGCCTCGTCGAAAGCGTCGCCGAATTTCTTGCGCGCTTTGGCTATCTCCTTCTCGATCTTCTCGTCGTACTTGGCCATCTGCTCCTCGATGAGGACGTCGGCGCGGTAGCGTTTTTTGCTGTCGCGGTTGTCGATGAGGGGGTCGTTGAAGGCGTCGACGTGACCAGACGCTTTCCAAATTGTCGGGTGCATGAAGATGCTGGAGTCGATGCCGACGACGTTGTCGTTGAGCTTGACCATGGCATCCCACCAGTATTTTTTGATATTGTTTTTCATCTCGACGCCGTTCTGGCCGTAGTCATATACCGCGCCAAGGCCGTCGTAGATTTCGCTGCTGGGGAATACGAAACCGTATTCTTTGCAGTGGGACACCAGTTTTTTGAAAACGTCTTCTGCCATTTTCTTGTTTTTGACTTTATGTTGTTTGTATTTCGGTTTCCCAAGGGGAGGCACAGGCCGCTGGCGATGCGCCACCCTCCCCATGGGGGTAGATTGCCTTTTGGCTTTTTGTCACGCCTCCTCGCCGCTGTCGTCGGCCATGCGGTAGGCCTCGTAGATATTGGCGAACTCTCGCGGACGGAAGACTTGCTTGTAGCCCAGGACGACAAGGATTCCGCCAATGCTGAAAACGAAGCCCAAGACGACGCCCGCCACGAGACAGATCAGCAGTTTCGGGCTGCTCTTCTTGTTGGGCTGGACGACAGGCTCGACGACGGAGAACACGGGGGTCTCGGAGAGTAGCCTCATGCGGCACTTCTCGACTTCGCCTTGCAGCGATTGCAGGAGCGAATAGTCGAGGTTGTACTTGTCCTCGAGCTTTTGCCGGGCGATGCTGCTTCGCTCCTCGACGTAGTCGCGGTTGCGGTCGCGGTAGTCGAAGAACTCCTGTCGCGAGTTGGTGAATTCTTCCATCGCCTCTTCGTAGCGCTTCTCGAGGAAGTGGAGGTCCTTCTTGGCGTTGCTGGTGGCGTAGTCGGTTATGGAGGTCTGAATCTGTTGCATGACGGCCGTGGCGAGTTCGGCGCTCTGCTCGGGGCATTCGCCCACGCACGAGATTCTCACGAGGTTGACCTCGTCGTCGGGCAGGACGGTTATCCGGTCCTTGAGCCACTCGATGCACTCTTTTCGGGTCTCGTCGAGGATTATGGGCTTTCCGACACTCGAGTAGTTGTCTTCGGCCACCTGGTAGGTGAAGACGATCTTTTTGTCGTCGCCCGCGAGGGCTTTTTTGATGGTGTAGGGGAGGAAGACAGTGTATTTGAGGATTACGTCGCCTACCCCGAGAATCGTGTCGGCCTTCATGTATTCGTAGAGCGTCATGACGGTGTCTTGCGATTGTTTCCATGTGAGGGGGACGTTCTCCATGATGTCGAGCAGGGCTGGGGTGCTGGTGACGACTTCGGTGTAGAGGTCGGGCGTGATGGCGTTGCCTGCCGAGCTTTCGCTCAAGTTGATGCCGGCGAGGCTGGCGATACCCTTAAGGTCGCCCAGTGGGCCCGACTGGCCTTGGACGATGGGGAGTATGGCGGCCGAGGCGGTGAACTTGCGGGGCATGACAACATATAGGACGAGAGCCGCGGCGAGGCATCCGCCGACGATGTAGCCGATGAGCTTTCGTTTTGCCCAAAGATAGGCGATGAGCCAGACGATGTCGAACTCTTGGACTTTGTCGTTCGACGTGGTCTCGTTGGATGTGTTCTGTGGCATCTTGTCGGGGTTATTTAAGGAGGGTTACGAGGACGGCCGCCATGGAGACTATTGTCGAGCCCATGGAGACGTAGCCGGCCGGCGATATCTTGGATTGCGGCCTCTCGGGGACTACGACTTCGGATCCTGGACGTAAATTGGGGTAGCGACGGAACCAGAGGAAGTGGCGGACCGACTCGCTCTCGCCGTTGGCGTGGACTACGTAGGTGAGCTTCTTGTATGCCCTCGGCGCGAAGCCGCCCGCCTTGCGGATGTAGTCTTTGGCGTCCCAACCTTTTACCCAGACAAGCGACGTGGGCGACTGCACCTTGCCCGAGAGACGCACAGTCTGGACCGCCCTGGGCACTTCGAGAATGTCGCCGTTTTGGAGAACTATGTCGGTCGCGCTGCCGGGGGCCTTTATTGCCGAGGGCAGGTCGATGCTGACAAAATCGTACTCGACGGAGCTTACGTCTCCAAGATAGAAGATCGTGTCGCCGCGCGCGATGCTCTGGCGCATCCTGATCGATTTCTCCTCCTCGCTCAGACGGATGGGGCGGTAGATGCGCGCTGCGCTGATGTCGGCGTCGGCGAGGACGCCGCCCGCGCGCGCGAAGACGTCGCTCAGACGCACGAAGCTGTTTGCGAGGCCGTAGATGCCGGGGTTGGCGACTTGGCCGCGGATGGTGACGTTTCCGCCGATGTTGGCTGTCGCCTTGGTGCGTATGAAGACTTTGTCGAAGGGCTCGAGCGCGAATGAGTTGCCTTCGCCCTGCTCTATGGCGAGGTCTCGCGTTATGGTGATTGTCTTTGTCTCCTTGGGGTTGTTGATGTCGTAGTTTTCGTCGTGGTCGACTCGCCTGACGATCTCGACATTGTTGAGCTGCGCGTTTTCGGTAAGGCCGTTGGCGAGGATGATGATGTCGCCGAGCGTAAGGTTCTCGCGGTACTCGTAGTCGCCTGGAGTTCGGACTTCTCCGAGGACTGTCACGGTTCGCTGGTCGCGCAGCTCGTCGATGGAGGCTATGGTGACCTGGTCTCCACTCTTGAGGTCGAGGTCGGCCACTCCGTTCTTGATGTCGAGCAGGTTGAAGTTAAGGGCTTCGAGCGTGTAGTCGTCCTTGTAGCGGGTGATGACGCCGCGTGTGAGGAAGGCGTTCTCCTTTAGGCCGCCGGCTTTCGTAAAGAGGTCGGAGAGCTTCATGCCTTCGCTCCACTCGTAGGTTCCGGGGGCGAATACAGCTCCCTCGATTGTGACGGCGTTGTCGAGACGCGTCTCGTCGATGGAGCTTACTATGAGCGAGTCGCCCGATGCGAGTGTGATGGCGGCGGGGTCTTTCACGTCGAGGTATTCTGTTGTGTGGCTCCCAATGCGGAAGACGCCGACGTGGCCAGTCAGGGCGTTGGGGGCGAAACCGCCGGCGTAGCGTATGAGGTCGGAGACGGTCTCGCCCTCTTTTGCCTCGAAATATCCTATCCGCTTGAAGGCTCCGCCTGTCTTGACGCGCTTGATGTATGTTGGGATCATGATTATGTCACCGTC
>JAFPDB010000176.1 GCA_017390085.1 Bacteroidales bacterium
ACTGACCAAAGATCAGACCGCCGCCATCGCCGAAACGACAAAGGAAGTGCCGATCGTATTTTCTTCCAACTACTCTCTGGGCGTTGCGGCGCTCAAAAAGGCGGTTCGCCTGATGGCCGAAATGCTGATGGATAACGGCTTTGATGCCGAAATCGTCGAAACCCACCATCACAAAAAGGCGGACGCGCCCAGCGGCACCGCAAAGACCCTGCTTGCCCAACATGACGACGCCCCCCCAGAAGTGACCGACGGCGAAACAAATATCCTGACCCCGACTCCCGATGAGCAGAAGCTCATTTGGGAGTTCAGGGGCAAAGAGCCTCACGGTGTAGCCCTGCGACTTCGCAAGAGCGATACCGTGAGGCCTTCTTTTGTGGCCGAGCAAATCGGAGGATGGAACAGGCTGACGGCCAAAGTGCCATCGTGGGCGGGTTGCGAAGGGCTTTTCTTCCCTTTCCCCGTCGCCATCCAGCAATGCTCGTCAGAGGCCGTGGCGCGATGGAGGGCCTCTCTTATCAGAGGGGGGCGTCACGTCGACCTTACGGGCGGGCTGGGGGTCGACTGCTTTTTCATGGGAAGGAACGTCGAGAGCGTCACATATGTGGACGCCGACGAGAGGGCTGTGGCTGCCGCTCGGCACAACTTCTCATTGCTCGGGGTCACGAATACGACGTTCGTATGTAGGACGGCGGAAGACTTCCTGGCCGGTGCAGGCTCACATTTCGACTCCATCTTTGTCGACCCGTCGCGCCGCTCATCCTCAGGCGGACGCGTCTTCCGAATCGCCGATTGCGCGCCCGATGTAGAGAAATGGGCGGCGAGAATGTTGGAAGTGGCCGATGTGGTCCTGATAAAGCTATCCCCACTTCTCGACGTGTCGATAATTGTCAGTCAGTTGCCATGTGTGACGGATGTTTACGCTCTCGGGGCAAATGGCGAGTGCAAAGACTTGGTTGTAAGGCTGTCGCAAGACCATACTGGCGAACCCCAATGCCATGCTGTGGCAGTGGCGGACGATGGGACAGGCCAGGATTTTTCCTTTTTGAAATCGGATGAGGATGGCGCGCCGCACGAGATTGCCGACGGAATCGCAAGCTACCTCTTCGAGCCGTCGCCTCAGCTCATGAAGATGTCGCCGTTCAGGCTCCTCGGAAAACGCTATGGCGTGAGGCCGCTATCTGCGGCAACGCACGTGTTCACAAGCGATGTCGACGTGCCAGACTTCCCCGGAAGGCGTTTTCGCATAGAGGCTGTTTTCGACAGTGGGAAAAAAGGGTGTGCGGCTCTGAAGAAAGCCACGGAAAGCGCATCGATTGTCGTTCGGAATTACCCCATAGGCGCGGATGAGCTGCGTTCGAAGCTGAAAATGAAGGAAGACGACAACACTTTCGTCTTTGGCGTGACGCTGAGCGGCGGGGGGCAAAAACTCGTCCTATGCCATAGGTTGGTGTAGGGGAGAGCCAGCCCAACCGCACGCTCCGAAGCGAATCCCTCTCCCCAAGCTCGTCAGACGAAAGAACCCTTTGGAAATCAGCCCCTCGGAATCGTAAACTAAGGGGCGCTCGGCCTCCTGACGTGCGCAAAATGCGTCCCATTCGCCGTCGCCGCCAAACTTCTCAATTCTCCAATATCCGCACGCCTCGGGCGACAAGAGCCGTTTCACCTGATTGGCGACATTGCCCATGCAGAGCCGCAAGTTCACCTC
>JAFPDB010000177.1 GCA_017390085.1 Bacteroidales bacterium
GATGTTGGAGGGGAAGCTCTTGTCGGGGTCGAGCGACAGCCATACGAATAGCGGGCGGCCGATGACGTGGTCTTCGGGCACGAAGCCCCAGTAGCGCGAGTCTGCGGACTTGTGCCTGTTGTCGCCCATCATGAAGAAGTAGTCCATGCCGAAGGTGTAGGTTGCCGTCTCTTGTCCGTCGACGTAGACTTTGCCGTCGCGCACGTCCATGGTGTGGCCCTCGTAGGCGGTTATGACCCGTTCGTAGAGGAGGGCGTTTTGTGGCGTGATGGCTATGGTGGCGCCCCGTTTTGGAACCCAGACGGGGCCGAAGTTGTCGCGGCTCCAAGGCTGGTCGGGGCTGAAGGGGAAGACGCTCAGGCCCAGCGAGTCGGGGGCTTCCTCGTCGATCTTGATGCTCTTGATTGTTGGCATTTGGCTAACGGCTTTAGCCTTCTGGCGCGTCAGGGGGATGACGTATGTGGGGCCGAGTCCTGCTTGTCGGCGGTCCTCGATTGAGACGCCAAGGTTGTCGAAGAAGCGGTCGTTGAGGAGCTGCCCGTTGGTCGTGACGTAGTAGTTGTGCTGCACGTCGGGGTAGTCTTGCTCTTCTTTGCCGTTGATATATACGGTGTTATGACGGATGGCGAGCGTGTCGCCCGGCATTCCGACGCATCGTTTGACGTAGCAGTCGCGGCGGTCTGTGGGTCGCCAGATTATCTCGTTGAGTGTTGATGTCGGTTGCTTTATCGACTGGCGGCCGACCTCCATGACGTAGTGGTTGCGGTCCCACGAGTTGGCCTTGGAGCGCAAGGTCTCTTGGGCTTTGGCGTTCTGGCCGATGGTGTTGTAGCCGCGGATCAGGGCTATGGAGTAGTAGTCGGGGTTGGTCATGTTGACGCAGACGGTGTCGCCCGCCGGGAAGTTGAAGACGACGATGTCGCCCCTGTGGACGCTGTCGGTCCCGGCGAGGCGGTGGTAGTCCCACATTGGCCACTCGACGTAGGAGGGCGTCGAGGTTGTGAAGGGCATCGTGTTTTGCGTCATGGGGAGGCAGATGGGGGTGTTTGGCATTCGAGGGCCGTAGCTGTACTTGCTGACGCACAGATGGTCGCCCACGAGGAGCGACTTCTCCAACGACGATGTCGGTATCTTATAGTTTTGGAAGAGGAACAGGTTTACGAAATATACGGCTATGAGGGCGAAGATTATGGCGTCGAGCCATTCTACTAATGCCGATGGCTTCTTGCCGTCCTTTCTCTTTTTCCAGAATCCCCAGGGGATTATTTCTGTGGAGTAGACGTCGAAGACGATGGGCAGGAGGAGCAGCAGCCATGGGTTTTGGGTCCAGAGGACAATCATCAGGTAGAGGATGACGACCAGCGCCGTCTTGACCCAGCCTATGGCGGGGACTTCTTTTATGCTTCTCATTTAAGGGCTGTGGTGAGGGTGTTCCGTTTTTCCGTTAGAAGCCGAGCATGTCCTTCATGGTGAGGAAGCCCTTTTTGCCGAGGGTGAACTCGGCTGCCAGGACGACTCCGAAGGCCAGTCCGCGGCGGCTCTTTGCGCTGTGTGTGATCTCGATGAAGTCGTCGGGGCTGTCGTATTTGATGGTGTGGATGCCTGGCACTTCGCCTGTGCGTAGCGAGGTGATGGCGAGTTTGTTGTCGGGTATGTTCTGGTTGGCTATCTCGGTGGGCTTCTCGCCAGCGGTGAAGATTGTGCGGTCGAGCATCCAGCCGTCGATGCGCTCCATGTTGTCGACGATTCCCTCGGCCAGCGATATTGCCGTGCCGCTCGGGGCGTCGAGTTTGTGGATGTGGTGTGTCTCGGTCATGGAGGGGGCGTATTGGCCGAATTGGTTCATGAGTTTGGCCAGTTGGCGGTTGATTTCGGCGAAGATGTTGACTCCGAGGCTGAAGTTCGAGGTGTAGAAGAATGTGTGCTTGCCGTCTTTGCAGGCCTCCTGGATTTCGGGGAGGTGCTCGAGCCAGCCCGTCGTGCCGCTTACGACGGCTTTGCCGCGGTCGAGGCACTTCTTGTAGTTGTCGAATGCTGATTTCGGGGTCGTGAACTCGATGACGATGTCTGCCGCCTTGAAGCCGTCGCTGTCGAAGCTGCCGGGGAGGTTTATGTCGATTTTCTCGGTTATCTCGTGACCGCGGCTAAGTGCGATTTCTTCGATGGTTTTGCCCATTTTGCCGTAGCCTATGAGTGCGATTTTCATGATTATGGTTGTTTATTGCTATGTGTTTATCTGTTATTGCTAAATGTTGGCGATCAGCCAGCACGTGTAGGCGACGTAGGCGGCGGTCAGGACGGCGCCCTCCCATCGCTCGACGGTGTACTTGGTGTAGCAGAAGGTCCACAACACGAAGCCCGACAGGGCCATTACGCCAATGTCGATTAGCGTGACGCCGCCAATCGTCATGGGTGAGATGAGGCCCGTCGTGCCGATTATCATGAAGATGTTGAAGATGTTGCTTCCGATGACGTTGCCTATGGCGATTTCGCTGTTGCCCTTGCGCGCCGCCACGATGCACGTGGCCAATTCGGGCAGCGACGTGCCTCCGGC
>JAFPDB010000178.1 GCA_017390085.1 Bacteroidales bacterium
GATAGCTCTTATTTATTCGGTAGTTCTTCAGATCAATTTACAAACTTAACAACATTAACATTTGCCAACTTTAACACAAGTTCAGTAACGTACATGTTCGGCATGTTCTACAAAAGTTCAGCCATAACAAGTTTAGATTTAAGCGGGTTTAACACAAGTTCAGTAACAAGCATGCACAACATGTTCAACCAATGTTCATCCTTAACAACTTTAAATGTGAGCGGGTTTAACACAAGCAATGTAACAAACATGTCTTATATGTTCTATGATTGTTCGAATCCGTTAATGCCCACTTAGATACGTCCGACGGCGTGCAAGTCACATGAAACTGACTTGCACGCCTTCTCTTTTGCGCTTGGGCGAACTCCAATCCGACCACCTACGCGGCACAGGGGCTACTCGCCATACAACTCCCAAATACCCCGCGCCATCTCGCCCATCTTCTCCGCCACGCTCTTCGGCTCCAACACTACCGCCTGGTTCCCAAACGACAGCATCTGCTGATAGAAATCCAGCGTCGGGTGGATAGTCAGCTCAAAACGAGTCCGGTCCTTCCTCACGTCGTCCTCATCCCGCTCCACCTCCACTTGCGAACCGTGTATCGGCAGCTCGCGCAAGTAGTTCGCAAAACCGCCAATTGCCGCAACCACCACCCTCACCAACGGCCCGTCGCCTGTATATATGCCGCAACACCCCTCAAAATACCTCTCCATATCGAACCCCTCGTCCATTACGAACGTGTCGCCCTTCTCCTCAATGCCCATCACGCGGTCCAGAGCGTAGCAACGCAACGCGCCCATCTCCACATTCCTCCCCACGACATACCACCGCCGCCGGCTCACTTTCAGGGCGTATGGCTCCAACTCCATACGCTTCTCCTCTGCTCCAAAACGCCTGTACGCAACAATCAGCACACAATTGCGCCTCATGGCGTCGGTTATCGCCGAAAGCCATCGGCGGCCCGACGGAATCTCCTCAAAGCATATCCTCCCCTTGAGGCTCTGGTCCGCAATCAATTGGTTCAGCGTGGCGTACGAGTCCAGAAGCCAATTGCGGGTGTTATCTCTCGAGTCGCCGTCAAGCCCTTCGACTCTATAGGTGTCGTTCCGGGTGTCGCACGCTATTTCGATACCGAAAGTTTTCCGTATCGCCTCCCGATGCCTATGGAACGTCCTGAGCGACAAAGGCTCACCTCCCTCGTTTAGCGACGACCGGACCCAGCCGTCGGCAATCTCCCTGAAAGTCGCGCCCCTTTTGTTCCTCACAAATTCAATAAGCCACACGTAACGGCCGAACAAGTTGTTTCGCATTTCTCTGCCTCATAAATGGTTGACGCCACGAAAATAATCATTATCGCCCACCCGGGCCCACCTCCCGCACCCGATTGCCGTGCCATGCCGAGCCGGTCAGTTTTATCGCCACATTCAAATCCCAAAATTGAAATTCTCTTCCCATTGAGCTATCTTTGCAGACGATTTTACCCATTCAGAATGGCAGACAGCACAGAGATTCTCAAAGAACTCGCCCAAGAGGGCTACGAGCACGGCTTTTCTTCCGACATCGAGACCGAAACCATCGCGCCCGGGCTTGACGAGCAAGTCGTAAGGCTCATCTCCCAAAAGAAAGGCGAGCCGCAATGGATGCTCGACTTCAGGCTCCGAGCCTACAAGCAGCTCCAAAATATGCGGCAACCCCGATGGGCGCATCTCCACTTCCCGACTGTCGACCTCCAGAAAATAATCTACTACGCCGCCCCGAAGAAACGCGAGCAACTCAACAGCCTCGACGAGGTTGACCCCGAGATCAAGAAAACGTTCGACCGACTCGGAATCCCCGTCAAGGAGCAGGAGAAACTCGCGGGCGTGGCCGTCGACGCCGTCCTCGACTCCACTTCCGTCTCCACCACCTATCGCGAGAGGCTCGCCAAAGACGGCATAATCTTCTGCTCCATTTCCGAGGCCGTCAAGACGCACCCCGACCTCGTCAAGAAATATCTCGGCTCCGTCGTCTCTTTCGCCGACAACTACTTCGCCGCCCTCAACTCCGCCGTCTTCTCCGACGGCTCGTTCGTCTACATTCCCAAAGGAGTCCGATGCCCGATGGACCTCTCGACCTATTTCCGCATCAACGCCCAGAACACCGGCCAGTTCGAACGCACACTCATCATTGCCGACGACGACGCCTACGTCAGCTACCTCGAGGGCTGCACAGCCCCGATGAGAGACGAGAACCAGCTCCACGCCGCCATCGTCGAAATCGTCACGGAGAACCGCGCGGAGGTCAAATACTCCACCGTCCAAAACTGGTACCCCGGCGACAAGAACGGAAAGGGAGGAATCTACAATTTCGTAACCAAGCGCGCCCTCTGCCGCGGCGTCAACTCCAAAGTCTCATGGACGCAAGTCGAGACCGGCTCCGCCATAACGTGGAAATACCCCTCGTGCGTCCTCAAAGGCGACGGCTCCGTCGGAGAGTTCTACTCCGTGGCCATGACCAACAACTACCAGCAAGCCGACACCGGCACCAAGATGATACACATCGGCAAGAACACCCGCAGCACCATCATCTCCAAAGGCATCTCGGCTGGCCATAGCGAGAATTCCTACCGCGGACTCGTCAAGGTGGCGCAGTCGGCCGACGAGGCGCGCAACTACTCACAGTGCGACAGCCTGCTCATGGGCGACAAGTGCGGAGCCCACACCTTCCCCTACGCCGACGTAGCCAACCCCACAGCCCAAATAGAGCACGAGGCCACGACAAGCAAAATCAGCGAGGACCAGCTCTTCTACTGCAACCAGCGCGGCATCCCCACCGAGGAGGCCGTCGGGCTGATCGTCAACGGCTACGCACGCGACGTCCTCAAACGCCTCCCAATGGAGTTCGCCGTCGAGGCCCAAAAGCTCCTGTCCATCTCGCTCGAAGGTTGCGTCGGCTAACCCCATCATTACCCAACCAAAAAACAACTATCTGAACAACAGATGTTAAGCATAAAAGATCTTCACGCCACGGTCGACAACAAAGAGATTCTCCGCGGCATAAACCTCGAGGTCAAGCCCGGCGAGACACACGCCATCATGGGCCCCAACGGCTCGGGCAAGAGCACCCTCTCGGCCGTCCTGGCCGGCAACCCGGCCTACACCGTCACGGCCGGCTCCGTCACGCTCAACGGCAAAGACCTACTCGCCATGAAACCCGAGGACCGCGCCAACGAGGGGGTCTTCCTCTCTTTCCAATACCCGGTGGAGATTCCGGGCGTCTCCATGGCCAACTTCATGAAGGCGGCAGTCAACGGCAAGCGCAAGTATCAGGGCCTCGACCCGCTCTCGGCATCCGACTTCCTCAAGCTCATGAACGAGAAGAAGAAACTCGTGGAGATTGACTCCAAACTCACCAACCGAGCCGTGAACGAGGGCTTCTCGGGCGGCGAGAAGAAGAAGAACGAGATTTTCCAGATGGCCATGCTCCAACCATGCCTGCGAATTCTCGACGAGACCGACTCGGGCCTCGACATAGACGCCCTGCGAATCGTGGCCAATGGGGTCAATAAGCTAAAGACGCCCGAAAACGCCACAATCGTCATCACCCACTACCAGAGGCTTCTCGACTACATTGTCCCGGATTTCATCCACATCCTCTACCACGGCCGGATCGTCATGACGGCCGACAAGAGCCTCGCGCTCGACCTCGAAAAGAGGGGCTACGATTGGATTAAGGAGCAATTCCCCGATTAGAACGCCTCAGCCCTATGCAACAGCGCAACCACCTGAAGCAAATCCTCGAGGCGACGCCCAAAGGCGAACACTTCCTCTACACCGACATGGCGCAAGCCCTGGCCGGCCTCTCTTCCGCACGGCCGGCGGCAATCACGCTCGCTGGCAAGCCCCTGCCGCTCGAAGAGCCTGAGGCCGACAACGAGACCCGACTCGCCACACTCGACGCCATTGCCGACACGGTCGTCGCCGACCCCGCATCGCCACTCTACCTCGACTTCCTCGCCAACGCCGCCACCCCGTCAGGCGCAAGGCTCACCCTCGCCGCGGGAACTCGAGCCGACATCGCCGTCCATGCCCCGGAGGGCGACGACCTCCGCGTGCAGCGGCTCGTCGTCGACGTGCCCTCTCTCGCCTCGGCCGACGCCGTGCTTAGGATCTCTTCGCGCTCGGCTTTGCTCCTGCAACTAAAAGTGAACATCGGGCAAGGGGCTTCGCTCCGGCTCGTCGTCTTGCAAGACGGCCTGGACGACAAGAGGATTCTGACCCGCACCACAGTGGACCTGCAAGCCCATTCACGCGCGGAGCTGACCTACGTGAATCTCGACCCCCAGCTCGCCCGCAACGAGGTCAAGTGCGCCATCCATGGCGCCGGAGCCGACCTTAGGCTCAACGGCCTCTACGTCGTCGCGGCCGACCACACGGTCGACAACGAGACGCTCGTCGAGCACCACGCGGGGCACTCTTCCAGCTCGCAACTTTTCAAAGGCATAGCCCACGACAACGCCCGCATGGCCTTCGGCGGCCTCATCCTCGTGAAGCCCGACGCCCAAAAGACCTCAGCCGAGCAGACCAACCGCCACATGCTCGCCTCGACAACCGCAAGGGCGTTCGCCAAGCCGCAGCTCGAAATCTACGCCGACGATGTCAAGTGTTCTCACGGCGCGACGACGGGGCAAATTGACCCCGCGCAACTCTTCTATATGCGGCAACGCGGAATCGACGAGGCCACAGCCCGACGGCTCCTGGCCGCGGCCTTCGTCGGCGAGGTCGTAGACACCATACCTTTCGAGGATGTCAAGACCTCCATCCGCTCACGACTCACAGGACAAGACGAAGCATCTCTCTAACCCCCATATCTCCAAAATGGCATACGATCTCGACAGCGTCCGTTCGCAATTCCCCATACTTTCCGAGAAGGTCCACGACCGCCCTCTCGTCTACCTCGACAACGCCGCCACGTCTCAGAAGCCGCAGTGCGTCATCGACGCCTACGACGACGTGTACCGCCGCGTCAACGCCAACATCCACAGGGGAGTCCACCACCTGAGCAACGTCTGCACCTCGCTCTACGAGGACGCCCGAAAAACCGTGGCCTCCTTCATCGGGGCCTCCGACGCTTCCGAGATCGTCTTCACCCGCAACACCACAGAGGCCGTAAACCTTGTAGCCAACTCGTTCGGCAATAAGTTCGTAAACCCCGGCGACGAGGTCGTCCTAACGGTCCTCGAACACCATTCGAACATCGTCCCATGGCAGCTTCTCTGCCAACGCCGCGGCGCTAAGCTGCGCGTGGTGGACATCCGCGACGACGGCTCGCTGCGTCTCGACCAGCTTGGCGAGATGCTCTCCCAGAAAACGCGCATCGTCTGCGCGGCCCACGTCTCCAACGTCATGGGCACGGTCAACGACGTGCGCCAAATCGCTCGCATGGCCCACGCCGTCGGGGCGGCCTGCCTCGTCGACGCGGCGCAAAGCGTACCCCATTTCGCCGTCGACGTGAATGACCTCGAATGCGACTTCCTCGCCTTCTCGGGACATAAGATCTACGCGCCGCTCGGTTCGGGCGCGCTCTACGCCCGCCGCCATTGGCTCGACGAGATGGACCCATGGATGGGAGGGGGCGAGATGATTGATAAGGTCTCATTTGCAGGCACGACTTTTGCCGAGCCGCCCCTGAAGTTTGAGGCCGGCACTCCCGACTACGCAGCCGCCATCGCACTGGCCGAGGCCATACGTTTCGTGCAGAAGATTGGTTTGGACAACATCGCCGGGCAAGACGAGGCCCTCGCCCGACAGACCATCGACGGCCTCCAATCCATCGGGGGCATACGCATCGTCGGCACTCATGGACCCCACTCGGGCGCGGTCTCTTTCCTGATTGACGGAGTCCACCCCTACGACGCCAGCATGATTCTCGACAAGATGGGCATCGCAGTCCGCACGGGCCATCATTGCGCCCAGCCCCTCATGGAGCGATTCTCCATTCCGGGCACGGTGCGCGCCTCCTTTGGCGTCTATACTTCCAAGGACGACATCGACGCGCTTCTCAATGGAGTAGAGCGCGTCAAGCAGATGTTCGCTTAGCCTCGAGGTAAGATCCACCTTTCAGCCCACGCGCCGAAAAGTCCCTCCATCCCGTAGAGATTGAGACAAACAACGCGGCCCTCATTCAATCAGCGGCAGCTCGGTCGCCGTCACCCGACGCCTCATCGTCCGCACAACAGCCGAAAGCCTATCCCTCGCCCCGGGAATCTACGTTCTCCGTTGCGCCAATGTCTCCAAGAAACTGATTGTCCTGTAACGTTAAAACCCTATCACATTCCCCCAAAAGCGTCCGGCAGGCCTCCTCTGTCTGGACGCATTTTTTCACCGTATAGAACGAACACAACATACCAATTAATTGTACTTTCCGTTCTTTCTTGCGTGAAATTTTATCATCACCCTGTTCGGCTAAACCTGACAGCATTCTCAATCATTTTCGCCAAGAGAATATATAACATATTGATTTTAAGTATTTTCCGTAACACACACAACCACAATTCCGCCTAATTGATTTTCTCTCAGCCCCTCCCTCAACCCTAATCGAGCCCATAGGTGGCAGTCGGATGATACCCCTCTTTTTGTTAATTTTGATAGTCAAGCTAAAACGAAACTAACCTTCCGATGGCTCAGAACAACAATAAGATTTCCATTGGCGAAAAGCTCGCCTACGCCCTTGGCGACGGCTCGGCCAACATCGCCTGGCGCGGAGTATCCACCTTCCTGCTGATTTTCTACACCGACGTCTTCGGCCTCGCGCCCGCCATCGCTGGCCTCGTCCTTCTTGTGGGCCGCTTCACCGACGGAATCTCGGACATCCTCATGGGCGTCCTGGGCGATCGGACGCACAGCAAGTACGGACACTTCCGCCCTTGGATACTCTGGACGGCCATACCGCTCGGCGTCACGCTCTCGCTCATCTTCACGGCCCCGGATTGGTCCATGGACGCCAAGATAGCCTACGCCTTTATCACATACGTGCTTTTCATGGTCATCTACACGGCCAACAACGTCCCCTACGGGTCGCTCATGGCCGTCATGACCCCCGACGACAAGGAGCGCACGAGCCTCAGCTCGTTCCGCATGGTCGGAGCGTTCGCCGGCGGAATGCTTGTCCAGGGCGCACTGCTCTTCCTCGTGGCTCATTTGGGCAACGTAAACCCCGACCTCCACGTCGAGAAAATCGCCGACGCCCAATACTCCGTAAGGTTCTCAACCCCCGAGGACTTCCAGAAAGTCAAAATCTCAACAAGCGACGGCATCGCCACCTTCGTCTGGGCGGACTCGCTCAACATCCCCGGCGCAGCGGCAACCACCGCCAAGAACCTCTCGGTAAAGGCCGGCGAGCAATACTGCTTCGTCGTCTCGGGACAAGAGAACCTGTCTGACGATGATGTCTCGATTATCGACCAGAGCCGCGGCTACAGCAACTCGATGTACATCATGTCGGCAATCCTCGTAGTCGCCCTGCTCGTCACCTTCCGCTTCACCCGCGAGAGAGTCGCCCCGCCAGCCGACCAGAAGACCGACCTCAAAGCCGACCTCAAAGACCTTGTCCACAATAAGCCGTGGGTCGTGTTGCTCATCGTTGGCCTGCTCTTCAACGTCTACAACAACATCAAGCAGGGCATCACAGTCATGTACTTCTCCCACTACGTCCACGACCAGTTCCTCGCCGCCACGTACATGGTATGCCTCATGATCGCCTCCATAGGCGGCGCGATGCTCACCACGCCCCTTGGCCGCGTCATGGGCAAGAAGAAGCTCTTCATCGCCACACTTGCCGCCACGGGCATTATCAACGCCGCCATAGTCCTCTGCGGGCAGGGCGACATAACGGCCATCTTCGCCATCGGCATCGCCTCTGAGGTCTTCGCCGCCTTCCTGCCCACGCTCTTCTTCGCCATGCTTGGCGACGCCGCCGACTACTCCGAGTACGTCAACGGCCGCCGCGCCACGGGCCTCGTCTACGCCGCCGGCTCATTCGCCACCAAGTTTGGCGGTGGCATCGCCGGCGCCATAATCGGCCTGATCCTCGGGACCTTCGGCTACGTCGGCACCGACCCCGCCACCTACGCGGCGGCCGCCCCTGGCCTTGTCATGCTCATGAGCTGGGTCCCGACAATCATCGTAATCGTAGGCGCAGCCACGATGTTCCTCTACCCTCTCGACCAGAAGAAGCAAGACAAGATTACGGCCGAGCTCGAGGCGCGCCGCCAACTCGCCATCAACAAGTAAAGTTCCCTCAACATCCCTATTAATAAGAACCTCAAATAAAGATTTATCGATATGAAGACTTTCGGTCACTTTGATGACGCCAACCGCGAGTACGTCATCACCGACCCCAAGACACCTTGGCCTTGGATTAACTACCTCGGCAACGAGGATTTCTTCTCACTCATATCCAACACCGCCGGCGGATACTCTTTCTACAAAGACGCCAAATTCCGTCGCATTACGCGCTACCGCTACAACGGCGTCCCTATGGACAACGGCGGCCGCTACTTCTACATCAACGACAACGGCACCGTCTGGAGCCCGGGTTGGAAACCTTGCAAGACGGATCTCGACTCCTACGAGTGCCGCCATGGCATGGGCTACACCCGCATCACTGGCTCAAAGAACGGTATAGAGGCCTCAGCCCTATTCTTCGTACCCCTCAAGACGCTCGCCGAGGTCCAGAAGCTCACGCTCACCAACAAGTCAGCCGAGGCGCGCAAAGTGAAGCTCTTCTCGTTCGAGGAGTGGTGCCTTTGGAACGCCGCCACCGACATGGAGAACTTCCAACGCAACTTCTCCACGGGCGAGGTCGAAATTGACGGTTCCGTAATCTACCATAAGACCGAATATAAGGAGCGCCGCAACCACTACGCATTCTACAGCGTCAACACCCCAATCGACGGCTTCGACACCGACCGCGAGACCTTCGTGGGCCTCTACAACGAGTTCGCCCTCCCGCAGAACGTCGAGGCCGGCCGCCCCTCCAACAGCGTCGCCCACGGCTGGAGCCCCGTCGCGAGCCATTACATCGAGGTCGAGCTCAAGCCTGGCGAGAGCAAAGACTTCATCTTCCTGCTCGGCTACGTTGAGAACGAGCAAGAGAAGAAATACGACCCCGCAGGCCGACGCCCCGGACTGCTGACCAGCCTCGGCGACCTCGACCGCACAATCGTCAACAAAGAGAAGGCCAAAGCCATCATCGCGGCCTTCGACACCGCCGAGAAGGTCGACGCAGCTTTCGCTCAGCTCCGCGCCTATTGGGACGACCTGCTCGACCGCTTCTCCGTCAAGAGCGGCGACGAGCGCCTGGACCGTATGGTTAACATCTGGAACCAGTACCAGTGCATGGTCACCTTCAACTTCTCGCGCTCGGCATCTTTCTTCGAGAGCGGCATCGGTCGCGGAATGGGATTCCGCGACTCCAACCAGGACCTCGTCGGCTTCGTGCACCAGATTCCCGCCCGTGCACGCCAGCGCATCATAGACATCGCCTCCACGCAATTCCCCGACGGCGGCTGCTATCACCAATACCAGCCCCTCACCAAGCGCGGCAACAACGACATTGGCGGCGGATTCAACGACGACCCCATGTGGCTCATCTTCGGAACCGTGGCCTACATCAAGGAGACGGGCGACTTCTCAATCCTCGACGAGCCAGTGCCGTTCGACAACGTAGAGGGAAGCGAGGTCAGCCTCTTCCAGCACCTCGTGGTCTCTTTCGACCACGTCGTAAAGAACCTCGGCCCACACAAGCTCCCCCTCATCGGCCGCGCCGACTGGAACGACTGCCTCAACCTCAACTGCTTCTCGTGGGACCCTAACGAGAGCTTCCAGACCACCGAGAACAAGACC
>JAFPDB010000017.1 GCA_017390085.1 Bacteroidales bacterium
CGTCAAGGCTGTTACTGAAACCTTCGTCAACACATAGGCCACGAGGGTGATGATCGACAGCCATGAACCTGTGCGCTGGGTGTAGCGGAACTTCAGGAAGTCGGGCATGGTGATGATTTTGCCCATCTTGTTTATAAGGAGCTGGTAGAAAGGGACGAAGAGCCATCCGAGGATGAGGATCATCCAGCCCTGCATCTCCCAGTGGGCCATTCCTACGCCGTCTTTTGCTCCCGTGCCTGCCAGGCCCACGAGGTGCTCGGAGCCGATGTTGGCGGCGAAGATGGCCATGCCTATCACGTACCACGGCTCGCCCTTGCCGAAGAGGTAGTCTGAGGAGCTTTCGCCTTGCGATGCTTTCTTGTCTTTCACGATGGCGCGCCATACAGCCCATATGACGGCAAGGATGCCGACGCCGAGGATGAGCCAGTCGAGCCAAATGAATTCTGAGCTATTCCAAACCATTATAGTAGATGTTTTTGCTGTTAAAATGTTAATGCAAATATAAATTGTTTGTGTTGTGAAGTTGGAAAATATCTTTACTCAAAAGGTGGACAATAATCCATATGGCCATTTTGTCCGCCATTTTGAGGCTTGAATGTTAAAAAGGGTGGAGGGATATTGTGTGCGGTTTGTCGTAATAAATGGGGGCAACTGCAAAATAGTATCAACGGATCGCCTTCTTGTAGTTCTTATAGCGGTCCATGACGTTGTGGACGTAGGCCACGGTCTCCGTGCCGCGGCAGAAGCCGTGCTTGACGTCGGGGTCGGAGTAGTACGTGGGGTTGGCTTTGAGCAGGAGGGCGGTCTCGACGTTGGCGTCCCACTTTGAGGCGTCGCGCCCGAATTTCTGCGCCAGGCGTATGGCGTCCATAATGTGTCCGAGCCCGACGTTGTATGCCGCGAGGACGAATTTTATCCTCTCTGTGGGCGACTGCACGTATGGCGTGAGCCGCTTGTCGAGCCATATGAGGTATTCGTAGCCGGCCCTGAGGTTTTGATCGGGGTCGCCGGGGTTTTCCACCCCGAAACGCGCGGCGGTCTCGGGCATGAGCTGCATCAGTCCGACGGCGCCGGCCCAGCTTGTCGCCCCGGGGTTGAAGTGCGACTCCTGGTAGACGATGGCGGAGATGAGCCTCCAGTCGTAGCGTTTGTCGGTGGCTATGGCGCGTATGGTCTCCTCGTAGGTGTCCTGGTACGTGTCGGCCTTGGTGCTTTGCGAGGTGTTGTGGTGTTCGCGGGGGTCGATGACGTACTTGCGGTAGATGCGTTTGAAGAGCGCGGTCTTGCGGAAAGACTTCATCCATTTGGATATGTCGTCGCGGAGCATTGGCGAATTGACCCTCACGCCCCATGCCATGTCGAGTTGTCCCGTCATGGCGGGACCTATTTCGAGGCTGTCGTAGTACCATAGGCATGCGCGGGCTATGTTTTCGAGGCATAGCGTCTGTTTGATTTCCCTCTCGGCCACGAGGCCGACCATCTGCTCGGCGTCGTAATGTTCTATCTCTCGGGTCGTGAAGCTAATGTCGGCCGTGTCGGAGTAGTTGTCTAAGGTCTTGGAGTAGAATGATTTGGCCATGACGAAGATGGTGTCGTTGCCGATGGCTTCTGCCAAACTTGCGGGTGCGGGGTCCCCGGCGTGGCGCACGAGGACGATGCGGCTTTGCCCATAGGGTTCGCAGAGCGAAATGGCCGGCAGGAGGGTTGTGTCGGCCACGAGGGTCGAGGCGAGGATGTCGGCCTTGCCTTTCTCAATTTTCTCATGTCCGCCGCTCAGGGTGTTGTCGGCCACGATTTCGAGCTTGAGGCCGAGGTGCTTGGCGTATTGCGTCAGCAACTCATATTGGTAGCCGATGGGCACGCCTTTATGGACGAAGTAATTGACTGAGTTGTAGTCGCATACGGCTCTTATCGTGCCTCTTTGCCTGATGCTGTCGAGGTCGATTTCTGCCCTTCCGAGGGTTGCCACGGCTTCGGCGGCCTTGTGGCATGAGGTCAGGGCGAGGAGGGGAGCCAGTGCGGCGGCTATGTGGAGGATGTGTTGCCTCATGTCTTGCTGATTGTTGGTGTGGCGATACGAAGAAGGGGCGACGCACATCTGGCGATGCGCATCACCCTTCGTTATGTCTAAAGACTGGATGCGTCTTTTGGCCTTTAGTCTTTTACTCCGAAGCGGTAGATTGTGGTCTGGGTGTAGGTCTCCCCGGGCTTGAGGAGCGTCGTCGGGAAGTTTGGCTTGTTTGGCGAGTCGGGGAAGTGTTGCGCCTCGAAACAGAAGCCCGCGAAGCGGTCGAATTTGAGGTCGCCACGGCTGTACGCGCCGTTGAGGTAGTAGCCCGTGTAGAATTGGAATCCCGGCTCCGTGGTGAGGAACTCGAGGGTGCGTCCGCTGCGCGGGTCGAAGGCTTTGGCGGCGGGTCGTAGGATTCCTTCGGTGCCGTCGATTATGAGGTTGTGGTCGTATCCGTCCTCGAACTGGTAGATTCGGTCGCCAATCTTGTGGGGGAGGATGAAGTCGAGCGCGGTGCCTTTGACACTTTCTACGTCGCCCGTCGGGATGTTGGTGTCGTCGCGGAGCGTGTATTTGCCGGCGTGCATCGAGACTTCTGTTGGGAGGATGTTGCCAGCGCCGGCGAGGTTGAAGTATGAGTGGTTGGTCAGGTTGAGGACTGTCTTCTTGTCCGTTTTGGCTTGGTAGTTGATCGAGAACTCGTTATTGTTCTTGAGGCAGAAGGAGACGGTGACGGTGAGAGTGCCGGGGTAGCCGTTCTCCATGTTAGGGCTCACGTATTGCATCTTGACGCCCGTTCGGCCTTCGCCGTCGAAAGTCTGTGTGTCCCAAATCTTGGTGTTGAACGATCCTGTGCCGCCGTGGAGATGGTTTGGGCCGTTGTTTATCTCGAGTTCGTAGGTTTTGTTGTCGATGGAGAAC
>JAFPDB010000179.1 GCA_017390085.1 Bacteroidales bacterium
GAAGCCGCAAATCTTCAGGTGGTTGACTTTGAGCAAGTGCGCTATGGTTCCAACTATCAGTATGGGGACTACTGTGATGATGAAGCCGTAGAGGACCCACATGTAGCCGCCGTTGAGGAAGGTGTTGACGAATCCGCCGCCCGCGCCAAGTCCTACGCATCCGAGGAACATGCAGATTCCGAGTTCTCGTAGCATCATGTTGGAGGCGGTGTTCATGTAGAAGGAGAATTGTCCGATTCGGCCTTTCCAGCCGAGAAGGATTGCGACGAGTAGGGGTCCGCCGGCGAGTCCGAGTTTTGCGGGTGCGGGGAGTCCCGGGATGAAGAAGGGGATGGATCCGACGATGAGGCCGAGCGTGATGCCGAGGAAGAGGGCAATGATGTTGGGGTGTGACCACTCATGGATTGAATCGCCGAGTTCGGCTTTGATTTCCTTCATGACCTCCTTTTTGCCGACGACTCGGACGGCGTCGCCGATTTCGATAGTGATTTCTTTGGTTGGGAGGATTTCAATGCCGGTGCGGTAGATGCGTGTGACGTTGGCGGGGTAGCGTCGGAAGATGCCGATTTGGTCGATGGTGTGGCCTGCGACTCGGGGGTTGGTGACGAGGAATCGTTGCATGACGAGGTCGCCGTCGACTTCGCGTTTTTGACCGATCTCGATGTCGCCAAGTTTGAGTCGGAGGTCTTCGATGTTGTTGGTGTTGGCTACGCCGTGGATGACGTCGCCGTCCTTGATTTCGAAGTTGGCTGTGGGAACGAGGAATTCGCCGTCGCGTTCGACGCGTGAGAATGTGAACTCCTTGTCGACGAACTCGCTTATGTATTCGACGGTGCGGTTGAAGAGGTTTTTGTTGGTGATGTTAACGACAACACTCTCGAGTCGTCCGCCTTTGCTGATGTCGCTCTTGTAGGCTTCGACCTCTTTGTCGATTTTGATGCGGAAGATGAGTCGTAGCGCGATCATGGTGAGGAGGATGCCGACGACGCCGAGGGGGTATGCCATGGCGTAGGCCGATCCGAGGATGTCGCCGTCGATGGGGACGAGAGGTGACGATGCGTTGTAGTCGGAAATGACTTGTTTGGCGGCGCCAAGTCCCGGGGTGTTGGTTACGGCTCCGCACATGATTCCGGCCATGACGTTTGGCTCGACGCCTCCCCAATAGTGGAAGCCGAGCGTGATGGCGAAGCCGAGGAAGATGATTCCCATGGCGAGGCCGTTGAGGAGCAGTCCGTCGCTGCGGAAGGCGCTGAAGAAACGAGGTCCGACAGAGACGCCGACTGCGTAGACGAAGAGGATGAGTCCGAACTCTTGGGCGAAATGGAGCATGCTGGGGTTGACTTTGGCCCCGAAATGCGCGAGGATGATGCCAGTGAATAAGACACCCGCGATGCCGAGCTTGACACCCGCGATTTTCAGTTTTCCGAGTGCTGCGCCGATGACGCAAGTAAGGCAGATGAAAAGCAGGGACGACGCGATGCCGCTGCCGGTGAACAGATCAATTATGAAATCCATTACTACATTAAGAATATGTCGCCTATGATGTCGTCAGAGGCACGAGGCGACCCAGACAGTATTTGCAGATTGTTTTTTGTTTTTTAAGGCGCACGAAATTACAGAAAAATTTCTCCAATAGGCTATCGCGTAGCGTTAATAATGTGACAAAGTGTTGATGCCGGGTGGAACAGAATTTTGCTTTGCATCGGAATGGGCATAGGGGAGGTTGTGGCGGAAGGGTCATTTGTTGGTTGGCAGGGTTTATTGTTCTTCGATGAAACGTATCTCGATGCGGCGGTTTTTGCGTCTTCCCTCGGCAGTTTTGTTGTCAGCGATGTTTTTGCTGTCGGCGTAGCCTACGGTGGTGATTTTATTCTCGTCGCATCCTATTTCCACGAGGAATCTTTTGGCTGCCAGGGCGCGCGCTTCAGAGAGGAGTTGGTTTCTGACTTTGTCGCCCGTGTTGTCGGTGTGGCCGCCAATCTCAACTTTTCTTCCGGTTTTCTTGATGAGTGTGGCGACGCGTTGTAGTTCGGCGATGGACGTGGCGAGTAGTGTCGAGTCTCCGGTATTGAAGAAAAGGTTGTTGAGTGGCATTGGGATTTGCTCGTCGATCATTTGTTGGATGGAGGCGACATTGAGGTCGTTTTCGATGACTACGTTTTCGTTTTTCTTGCTTAGATCGATGTTGCTCGATATGGGGAAGAGCTGGTCGTCGTCGATGTAGTAGCCGTAGTTGCGTCCCAAAGGCAGGATGATGAAGTAGGAACCGTCTTCGGGGTCGGTTTGTGACTGTCCGATGACTTCGTGGTTTTCAAGATCTTCCCACCTAATGGTAGTGGTGACGGGTTGTCC
>JAFPDB010000180.1 GCA_017390085.1 Bacteroidales bacterium
AGAAATGCAACAAGGCGGGGAGAAAAGGGGCTGTCTACTTCTCGTTGAGGACTTCGGCGAAAGCCTTGATGAAGATGTCGGCCTCTTGTTTTGTGAGGCAGAGGGGAGGGAGTATCCTGACCATGTTTTGTCCGGCGACGCCTGTGAAGATGTGCTTCTCGAAGAGGAGTTTCTTACGGATTGGGGCGACGGGTTCGTTGAACTCGATGCCGATCATGAGTCCTCGCCCTCGGACGCTCTTTATTCTGTCGCTTTTGGGGAGGTTGTCGATGATGTATTGTCCGACCTGGGCGGCGTTTTGCTCAAGTTTTTCGTCGCGGTAGATGTCGGCGACGGCGTCGGCGGCAGCCATGCCGAGGTAGTTTCCGCCGAAGGTGGTTCCGAGCATTCCTTTGACGGCTTGGAAGTCGGGGCTTATGAGGACGGCTCCGACAGGGAATCCGTTGGCGATGCCTTTGGCCATTGTGATGAGGTCTGGCTTGATGCCGGCGGCCTGGTGGGCGAAGAAGCGCCCGGTTCGTCCGTAGCCGCTTTGGATTTCGTCGAGGATGAGGACCGTCCCGTGGGCGTGGCAAAGGTCGACGAGTTCTTGGAGGAAGTTGTCGTCGGGGAAGTTTACGCCTCCGACACCCTGTACTCCCTCGATGATTACGGCTGCGATGTCGTCTTTCTGGACGTATTGGGCGACGGAGTCGATGTTGTTGAGTTCGGCCCAGCAGACTTGGTGCTGGAGGTTGAATGGGGAGTTGATTTTGGGGTTGTCGGTCACGGCCACGGCTCCGCTTGTTCGTCCGTGGAAGCTGTGTCGGAAAGAGACGACTTTGGCTCGTCCGGTGTGGAAAGAGGCGAGCTTGAGCGCGTTCTCGTTGGCTTCGGCGCCGCTGTTGCAGACGAAGAAATGGTAGTCAGGGAGTCCGCTGAGCTCTCCGATTTTGCGGGCGACGGAGGCTTGCAGCGGGTTGATGACGCTATTGGAGTAGAAGGCGATGTTGTTGAGCTGTTGGGTTATGGCCTTAACGTAGCGCGGGTGGCTGTGTCCTATGGAGATTACGGCGTGTCCGCCGTAGAGGTCGAGGTATTGTGTGCCCTTGTCGTCCCATACGGTGCAGCCTTTGGCTTTGACCGGGATGACGTCGAATAGGGAGTATACGTCGAATAGGTTCATTATTCAGGGGTTGTTATTTTGTCTTAGAAGCCTGAGGGTTTGAGGTTGAGGCCTGTGTTCTCGGGTAGTCCGAAGAGTAGGTTCATGTTCTCGACGGCTTGTCCGGCGGCGCCTTTGACGAGGTTGTCGATGAAGGAGAGGACGTGGAGCTTGGATCCGTACTTCTTGACGTAGAGTACGCACTTGTTGGTGTTGACGACCATTTTGAGGTCGGGGTTGAAGTCGACTACGTTGACGAAGGGCTCGTCTTTGTAGTACTTCTTGTAGATGTCGACGGCGTCGGCTTCGTCGATGTCGCAGTCGAAGTAGACGGAGGCCATGATGCCTCGGGTGTGGCATCCGCGGACGGGGACGAAGTTCATCTGCCCTTTGTAGTGCGGGGCGAGTCGGGAGAGGGTCTCGTTGACCTCTCCGAGGTGCTGGTGTGTGAATGACTTGTAGGCGGAGAGGTTGCCGTCTCTCCAGCTGAAGTGCGTTGTCTCCGAGGGTTTTTGTCCCGCTCCGGTGGAGCCAGTGATTCCGGTGACGTGGATTTCGGGGAGTTTGTCGAGCTTGGCCATGGGGAGTAGCGCGAGCTGTATGGATGTGGCGAAGCAGCCGGGGTTTGCTATTTTGTCGGCGGCCTTAATCTCTTGTCGGAAAGCTTCAGGGAGTCCGTAGACGAAGCCGTCGGCGGAGTCTTGGAGTCGGAAGTCGTTGGAGAGGTCGATTATCTTGCCGTTGAAGTCTTTAGGGAGTTTTTCGACGAAGCCACGGCTCTTGCCGTGCCCCATGCAGAGGAAGATGACGTCTGCGGTGTTGACGGGTGCGTCGGCTGAGAAGGTGAGTGTGGTCTCGCCGATGAGGTCGTGGTGCGCGGACCAGACGGGTTCTCCGGCGTGGCTTTCGCTCTGCGCGAAGAGTATGTTTGCCCAGGGGTGGTTGATGAGTATTCTCATGAGTTCGCCACCCGTGTATCCTGCGGCTCCTATGATGCCTACTTGAATCATGCTATATTGGTTCTGAGCAGGTTAGAGTTCTTTTTCGATTTGGTCGGCCTCGTCCTTGTGGTTGGAGTAGTAGGCTCGGAGGGGTGTGGATAGGACTTTGATGAAGCCTTTGGCGTCTTCGCTTGTCCATCCTTTTTGCATTTCGCCGTATTCTCCGAACTTGTTCTTGACGAGGTCGTTTGGGGAGTCGACACCTACGGTCTCGAAGCCGTGGGGGCGGAGTTTCATGATGGCGGTTCCGGTGACGTTTCGCTGGCTGGTCTCGAGCATGGCCTCGATGTCGCGCATGACGGGTTCGAGGTATTGGCTCTCGTGGAGGAACATTCCGTACCAGTTTGCGACTTGGTCTTTCCAGTATTGCTGCCACTTGGAGAGTGTGTATTTCTCGAGGAAGCGGTGTGCTGCGATGATGAGCATGGGCGCGGCTGCCTCGAATCCAACTCGTCCTTTGATGCCGATGATGGTGTCGCCGACGTGCATGTCTCGTCCGATGCCGTAGGGCGCGGCGATGGACTCGATTTTTTGTATGGCTTTGATTTTGTCGGTGAATTTCTCGCCGTTGACGGAGTCGATTTCTCCGTTTTTGAATCCGATCTTAATTTCCTCCTCGCCTTGTTTCTCGACCTGTTTGAGGTAGGCGGATTCGGGTAGTCCTTGCGCGCTGTCGAGGATTTCGCCGCCGCAGATGGAGGTGCCCCAGATGCCGACGTTGTAGGAGTATTTGAGTTTGGCGAAGTCGGCCTTGAAGCCGTGGTTGTTGAGGTAGTCTACTTCGAACTGGCGTGTGAGCGCCATGTCGCGTGTGAGTGTGATGATCTCGATATCTGGCGCCATGACGAGGAATGTCATGTCGAAGCGGACCTGGTCGTTGCCGGCGCCTGTTGAACCGTGCGCGATGGCTTGTGCTCCGATTTGCTTGGCGTAGCGTGCGATGGCCATGCCTTGGAAGATGCGTTCGGAGCTGACGGAGATGGGGTAAGTGTTGTTTCGGAGAACGTTGCCGAAGATCATGTATCGGATGCTCTTGTCGTAGTATTCGTGTGTGACGTCGAGTGTGACGTACTCCTTGGCTCCGAGCTTGTAGGCGTTCTCCTCGTTTTGGCGCAGCTGCTCTGGGCTGAAGCCTCCGGTGTTGGCGCAAGCGGCGTAGACTTCGTAGCCTTTTTCTTTGGCGAGGTACATTACGGTGAAGGAGGTGTCGAGGCCACCGCTGAAGGCCACGACTACTTTTTTCTTAGCATCCATGGTATGTTGGGTTCTGTTTTTATCTTGTTAGTGTACAAATGTAGCGAAAATGTGGGGGGTGTTGTTAGTCCTCCTTTGGGAAACCGTTAGGGAAGGCGGCCATGATGCGGTCGACGACTCCGGGGTCTTTGGCGAGTTCCTCGTCGGCGTCGCGGACGCTGCGTTTTCTCTCGGGGTCGTAGAGCATTCCAGTGCAGACGCAGTATCGTCGGCCAGTGCGGACGAGGATATCGTGGTTGATGCATCCTTCGCATCCTCGCCAGAAGGTCTCGTCGTCGGTGAGTTGTGCGAAGGTGACGGGGACGTAGCCGTGGTCGGTGTTGAGCTTCATGACTGCGGCTCCGGAGGTGAGGCTGAAGATTTTGGCGTTTGGCCAGCGCAGCCTTGCGAGGGTGAAAGTCATGTGCTTGATACGTCGTGAGAGTCCGCATCCTCTGTAGTCGTCGCCGACGATGAGGCCAGAGGTTGTGACGTAGTGTTTTCCTCCCCAAGTCTCGATGTAGCTGAAGCCGGCGAATTGGTCGCCGTCGAGCGCGATGACGGCTTTGCCTTCGCGCATTTTCTGCTTGACGTAGCCTGGGTTGCGCTTGGCGATGCCTGTTCCGCGGACTTTGGCGGCGGCAGTTATTGTCTGAAGAATCTCGTCGACGTATTTGAGGTGTTCCTCTGTCGCCACGACCACTTTCAAGTCGGGGTGTTTTTGTTCGTCAGACCTGGTCATTTTTTGCAGTTGATGGTTAGTGTATAAATATGACTTAGCAGTGTATGTGTCAGATGAGTTTTTGCCGGGCGTCGGGCATGATGGTGGAGAGTTCGTCGACGAAGAGCGTCTTGTCGATTCCGGCCCTTAGGACGACGAGGACTGTGTCGTCGCCGGCGACGGTGCCCATGACGTTGGTGAGCCTTGTGTCGTCGATGTTGGCGGCGAGGACGTTGGCGTAGCCGGGTCGAGTGCGAATGACTGCCATTTGTCCTGAGACCTCGATGCTAACAAGGCCGGAGGGGGATGATTGGCCGCTGGAGTCGTCGGGGTGTGGCATGTATCGGTAGCCTCCTTGGCTGTCGGGTACTTTGACGATTTTGAGTTCGGCGAAGTCTCTCGAGAGGGTGGCCTGTGTGACGGCGTAGCCCCTTTCTGAAAGAAGCCTTAGCATGGCTTCTTGGTTGTCGACCTTGACGAAACGGACGATATTTAGAATGGCTTCGAGCCTTCGGGCTTTAGCCGTGTTCCTCACTTGTTGCATTATTATTCATTGAGAGTGCAAAAATATACATAATATGCGAAAGTAGCAGGGGACACGAGGAAAAAGCGGGTTGTTTTTTGTGGGCCGTCAACCTTTATTATTTGGATAACGGGTTAGGTGGCTTTTTCTGTCGCAGCGGGGCGGAGGAGGCCGTCGGGGTCGAGGTGCGGGAGGATTTGGATGTCGGCGCGGTGGTTGGCGCAGAAGAGGACGTCTTCTTGGTAGCCTTTGGCGACGAGGGCGCGGTAGTGATGGGAGAGGGGGAGAATGCGCTGTGGGAAGCCGTTGGCGGAGGCCAGCAGGCGGATGGAGATGGCGTGGTCGGAGAGGTAGAGAGGGTTGTCGGGGGACAGGGCCTCGATGTGCTGGCAGATGGCTGCGGCGCAGACGTTGTCTTCGAGGGCTGGTTGTCCGTCGGTGCCAGAGCAGACGATTGCCACGTCGCGCTCTTGGAGGAGTTGTCGGGCTACGGCTCGGTAGTTGAGCATGGAGGCGGCGTAGACGCGGGCGGCGTGGCGGGCGGCGTTGAGGGCGAGTGTGCCGTTGGTTGTGGTGAGGATGAGGGTCTTGCTGGCGACTCTGTCTGGGGTGTAGAGCTGCGGTGAGTTGCCGATGTCGAAGCCCGGGATGGGGTCGGCGTTACGTTCGCCGCAGAGGAGGGTGTCGGTGGCGGCGAGGGTTGAGGCGAGGGCTCGGGCTTGGTCGACGGTCGTGACGGGAGCGACCCCGTCGGCTCCGGCGGCGAGGGCCGCGGTGATGACGGTGGTTGCGCGGAGGACGTCGATGACGACTGCGGTCTTGCCGTGGAAATCGTATTGGAGGGCGGCCTGCGCGGTAGGGAGTATCTCGATATTCATTTGTGGGGTTCAGAAACGGAAGGCGAGGGTGGCGCCGACTTGTCGGCTCTGGGGGTTAAGGTCTGGTTGCCAGTGGAGGGCGAGGTCGTCGGAGACGTCGAAATTGAAGAAATGGGCGTCGACGCAGGCGTCGACGATTTGCACCGCGTAGAGTCCGACCATGCCGAAGATGGAGAGGTCGCGGTAGCGTCGGTAGTAGTCTTTTTTGTTCTTGAGGGTGTTTTGGAACCACTGTTTGTAGGCTCCTTGGACCATCTCTTCTGTGAGGTGCGCGCGGTTGACGAACTCCATGTAGGTGTCTTTGTTATTGGGGTCGCCGATGAGGAAGTCGCGGTAGGCGGCGCTGTACTTTTTGTAGTACTTGTTGTTGAAGTGTATGGCGTAGATGAGCGCGGCTGCGCCGCCGTAGAGCAGGGGTAGTTTCCAATATTTCCGGTTGTAGACCTGTCCGAGGCCTGGGAGGATGGCGGCGTACATGGTGGCCGTGTGGGGGGAGTGACCGAGTTGTCCGATGGGTACGGATGGTATGAAGCGTATGGTCTCGCCGTCGATGAGGATGAGTGTGTCGGAGATGACGGCCACGTAGGGCTCGACGGGCTTGATGAGGGAGTCGACCTGATGGCCAGTGTCGATGATATTGGGGTCGGTCTGAGCAGAGGCGACCCCGCCACTGGCCAAGAGTGTCAGAAGCGGGATCAGGAGAGAAGTTATGAGATTGGCGATGGTTTTAGGCATCGGCTTTGCGCTGTCGTGCGGAGTCGAGGATATCCATGATACGCTCGAGTTCCTCGTTGGTGTTATTTACTATTATTATGATAGTCCTGGCGAAGCATGATTACTCATTTCTCTCAGAACTATCGGGCTGTCTGCGCTCGATGTTGTTGAGGAGGCGTATTAATGCGCGCCCTATTGCATAGGCTAAATTTACGGGGACGGCGTTGCCTATCTGCTTATACTGCGAGGCCATGTTTCCTGCGAACTGCCACTCATCGGGGAACGTCTGAATACGGGCGTACTCTCTCACGGTCAGGGGGCGCGTCTCAGTAGGATGGCACCTCTCGGTTTGCTTTTGAGCAGGGGCACAGGTCAAGGTCAGACTGGGTTCAAAGAGAGAGAGCCTCCGCGCCATTCCCGTCTTACCGCCTTCGAGATGGAAGCTGTTACCCATATACTCTTTCTGCACATCGAGGGGCAAATCTTTCCAATAGCCACCCATTGGCACTTGCTCCATTACACGACGCTTCTTTTCGGGATACTGCTGACCTGCCCCCGGAACCACGTCAGTTGGGAACAACTCGCCAGCAAAAAGAGCGTCGTTGAGAGTCATGACCCGATGATAGGGGGAAGGCCATTGGAAATCGTTTTGGCAGAACAAGTCATTTCTGATGGCGACAAGAATGAGACGTTCCCTCTTTTGAGGAACCTGATACTTGATGGCTTGCAGCACACGCGGGGGGATGAGCGTGTAACCGAGCTCGGCAATGGCATTACGTATGACCTCTAAAGTACGCCCTCCATCGTGGGACGCAAGGCCTTTAACATTCTCGCCGAGAAATACTTTTGGACGAACCTCATTTACAGCCCTTGCGAGTTCGAAGAAGAGCGTTCCGCGAGTATCCTCAAAACCACCCTTATTCCCAGCATAGCTGAAAGCTTGGCATGGGAAACCGCCCGTTATGAGATCTACTTTTCCTTTGTAGGCTCCGAAATTGAGCTTACGGACATCTTCCTCCGCGACGTGCCAATCGGGTCTGTTCTTCATCAATGTTTGGCAAGCGTCGTGGTCAACCTCATTGAGCATTATATGATGGAAACCTGCCTTGCTCATTCCGAGAGCCAAACCTCCCGCACCAGCGAACAATTCGATGCTCGTATAGGGGCGCAAGGGGGTAGTCTTCATTTCTTCATCCCAACAGGATTCTATCATTTCTTTGACCTCGGGAATGGCGAGGAGTTCCTTAGTATAAAAGAACTCAATACCGCACTCATCAACATGGGCTGTGAACTTACCGCTGCTCTTCCATTGCTGGAGAGTGCGTTTGGACACGCCCATTATGTCGGCGAGATTTGAGGTAGAGATGGTTGCTGGAATCATAGGTTAGAAATTGTCGAATCCCTCGTAAGACTTGAAGGCCAAGAGGTAAAGGCTTTTGTAGAAATCGGCCTTGTCAAGCTCTTCGTACACCGTATTTTCCAGACGAGCCGACGCATCGTCAGAAGTCACATCGTCAAGAATATCAGGCAAAGCTCGGCAGAGTTTACAGAATGCTGTTGAATCTTTGAAAACGATCTCGTAGAATTTGTCGATTGACACCCTTCGAATCCGCTCATGCGAATAGTGTTGTTTTCTACCGTTCTCATTTACAGAGAGTGCCCAAGTGACATTCTGCGATTGTTTTGCGATTGTCTCAACGAGCATACAGGTGGCCTTATCGTCATGCAAGATTTTGTTTTGCATTTTCACGTATGTGTCCGAGCTACTGGCTGCATTCATCGTGTTGTGTTTATTCTTCATTTCGACGAAAATGTGCAGCTTCTCGTTCACGACATCGAAACCACCTTTGTCTCCATTCTCAGGCACTTCCCAACCACCGCCCGCATATTTGAAAACGTTTTGGTGAAAGTAGCCAATACGGTTGTTGTTTGTCTTGTCAATCTGGCGCAGGCACTCAGTCTCAATAGTTTGCCGGACAGTCTGACCGTAGATTTTGGCATCGAAAGTCAGTTTTATCGGGTCGATAATGTTCTTGTTGAAGCTATCGAGATCGATGTGCCTCCGATATTGTAGCACAGTTGTTCTGACATGCTCATATATGTCTTCGTCGGAGATGAAGCCGAGATTGTAGTTGCGCATATTAGAGGGTTACGGGTGCTACTGGTTCTCTAAATTAAGAAGAACCCCGATGAGGAAAGCGAAATATTGATGGTTTTAGGCATCTGGTTTGCGCTGTCGTGCGGAATCGAGGATTTCCATGATGTGCTCGAGTTCCTCGTTTGAGGCGAAGGGTATGGTGATTTTGCCTTTGCCGGCGGCGGAGCAGGCGAGCTTGACGGGTGTGCCGAAGTATGAGGAGAGTTGTTGCCCGAGGGTTTTGTACTCTTCTGGGGTCTGGTTTTTCTTCTTTGGCTTGTCGGGCTGTTGGTCGGAGCCTGGTTGTCCGGGTTCGTTGGGGGTCTGGTTGTCGTTGTATTCGCGGACCATTTCCTCGATTCGCCGGACGGAATATCCTTGCTCGACTGTCTCGTGGAAGAGCATGAGTTGGGTTTCTTCGTCTTCGACGCCCATGATGGCCCTGGCGTGGCCCATGGAGATTAGTTTGTCTCGGAGGCCGTCTCGGATGTCGGCGGGGAGTTTTAGGAGTCGGAGGTAGTTGGTGACGGTTGAGCGTTTTTTGCCGACCTGGTCGGCGAGTGTTTCTTGGGTGAGGTTGCACTCGTCGATAAGTCGTTGGTAGCTTGTGGCCTCCTCGATGGGGTTGAGGTCTGCCCTTTGTATGTTCTCGATGAGTGCGACGGCGAGCATTTTGTCGTCGGATACGTCGCGTACGAATGCGGGGACGCTCTTGAGCCCGATGCTTTTGGCGGCTCGGAAGCGTCTCTCTCCGGCGATTATCTGGTATCGTCCGGTTGTCTCGACTTTTCGGAGTGTGAGTGGCTGAATGATACCGACGTTTCGGATGGAGGCCGCGAGTTCGTCGAGGTCTTCTTGTTTGAAGTCGGTACGTGGTTGCCAGGGGTTGGCGTCGATGAGTTCGATGTCGATGTCGGAGGAGGAGGCTTGCGCAGCCGGGGTGTCAGAGGCTTCGGGGCCGAGCAGTGCCTCGATGCCCCTTCCGAGTCCTAATCCTTTTGCCATGTTAGGGGAAGTGTCAGTTTGTTAGTTATTGCTTGGCGCCGTTACGGTCGAGGAGTTCTCGGGCGAGGTTGAGGTAGTTTTGCGCTCCTTTGCTTGTGGCGTCGTAGCTGATGGCTGCCTGTCCGTGGCTTGGGGCCTCGGAGAGTCGGACGTTGCGTGCGATGAGTGTGTTGAAGACGAGAGATTGGAAGTGTCGTTTGACTTCGTCGAGGACTTGGTTGGAGAGGTTGTTTCGGGAGTCGTACATGGTGAGGAGGAAGCCCTCGATTTCGAGCTCGGTGTTGAGCCTCTTCTGGATTATCTTGATGGTGTTGAGGAGTTTGCCGAGTCCTTCGAGCGCGAAGTATTCGCATTGTACGGGTATGATGACGGAGTCGGAGGCGGTGAGGGCGTTGACTGTTATGAGTCCGAGCGAGGGGCTGCAGTCGATGAGGATGTAGTCGAACTGGTCGCGGAGTTTATCGACCATTCTTTTCATGGTCTTTTCGCGGTCGGACATGTTGAGCATCTCGATTTCGGCGCCGACGAGGTCGATGTGTGAGGGGAGGATGTAGAGGTTGTCGATTTCGCATTTGAGGACCGCGGTTGTGGGGTCGACATCGTTGACCATGCACTCGTAGATGGTGTTTTTCATCTCTCGGACATCGAAACCGAGTCCGGAAGTGGAGTTGGCCTGCGCGTCGGCGTCGATGATGAGGACTTTTTTCTCGAGGACGGCAAGGCTCGCGCCAAGGTTGATGGAGGTTGTTGTTTTTCCTACTCCTCCTTTTTGATTGGCTATGGATATGACTTTTGCCATATTTATGATCGTTAGTTGTTTTCTTGTTGGATTGTGGGCAAAGATAGTCTTTTTTATTTGAAGGTTAGGATGTTCCACGGCGGCGCGGCCTGGGGCTTGGTTTTACAATAAAGTCATAATCAAGATGTTATAGATGAAGAAGGACGAATTTAGGTATGTTCCACGAATTATTGACAATTTACTACTGACACGTGTTGATAAGTGGTGAAGACGGTGATAATCAGAGTTTTTGGGGCGGGGCGAGCGGCGTCTGGGGAAGAGGAAACTGACAGGGGTGTTGGTAAGTTGTGAGGGAGGGTAAGAGGAAGCCCGCCAGATGTGAATCTGACGGGCTGGTGTTTTGGGCGTAATTGCTTGTTATTCGGAGAAGTAGCTATCGGCGAAGTCGCGCAGGTTGTAGCGCGAGGCCATGATTTCGCCGTATGCGCCTGCGGAGCGTATGGCGATGATGTCGCCACGCGATGTCTCTGGGAGTACGACCTCCTTTCCGAAGCAGTCTGAGGATTCGCAAACGGGTCCGACGACGTCGTATTTCTGGGTGGGCAGTTGGCTTGAGATGTTCTCTATCTTGTGGTAGGCGTGATAGAGAGCGGGTCGGATGAGGTTGTTCATACCCGCGTCGACTACGGCGAATTGCTTTTTTTGTCCTTTCTTGACGTAGAGGACTCGTGTGATGAGCGAGCCGCATTGTCCGACGATGCTACGCCCGAGCTCGAAGTGGACCCGTTGGGAGTCGCGGAGTTCGAGGTGCTTGGCGAAGGTCTCGAAATAGGCTTCGAAGTCGGGGATGGGGCATTGGTCGGGGTGTTCGTAGTCGATGCCGAGGCCGCCTCCGAGGTTGATTACGGATAGGTGTATCTTGTTGCTTTCGAACCATTTCTGAAGCTCGTTGATTCGGGTGGCGAGGGCTTGGAATGCGCCCATGTCGGTGATTTGGGAGCCTATGTGGAAATGGATGCCAACGAGGTTTATGTTGCTGAGCGATTGGGCTTTGAAAGCGGCAGACTCCACCTCCCAGAGGCCGATGCCGAATTTGTTCTCCTCGAGGCCGGTGGTTATGTACTGGTGGGTGTGGGCGTCGACGTTGGGGTTGATGCGGAGGGCGATGTCGGCCACCTTTCCTTTGCGGCATGCGAGTTCGTTGATGACTTCCATCTCGGGGATGGACTCGACATTGAAACACTCGATGTCGGCGTCGAGGGCGAGGTTGATTTCCCAATCGGCCTTTCCGACTCCGGCATAGACGATCTTCTTGGGTTCGAAGCCGTGTTCGAGCGCGGCTCGAACCTCGTTTCCGCTGACACAGTCGATCCCGAGGCCGGCCGCCTTGACCTCGTCGAGGATTCTCGGGTTGGCGTTGGCCTTGAGGGCAAAGTGGATGTCGAAGTCGTGTTTTCGGGCGAGTGTCGTGACAGTGAGGAGGGTCTTCCTGAGGAGCGCGGTGTCGTAGAAGTAGAAGGGCGTCGCCTTCTTCTCGAAAGAGGCTGTTGGGAAAGCGGTTGGCATAGCTGTTGGGGGTATGTGTGTTTTGTCGAGCTTACTTGAAGAGTCCGGCGGAGAGGCATCTGAGGGCAGCGACCTTGTCTTGGGCGTCGACGAGTATGGAGACGTTGTGTGAAGAGCCGCCGTAGGATATCATGCGGATGGGGACGTCGGCAAGGGCGTCGAATATGGCTGAGGCGTAGCCTTTCTTGTTGGCGGCGAAGTCTCCGGCGATGCAGATGATGCACTGGTTCTTATCGACTTCGACGGTGCCGAATTTCTTGAGGTCGTCGATGATGTCGTAGAGGTGGCGGTCAGTGTCGATGGTGACGGAGACTCCGACCTCTGAGGTTGTGATCATGTCGATGGGGGTCTTGTAGCTTTCGAAGATTTCGAAGACCTTCCTCATGAAGCCGTAGGCGAGAAGCATTCGGCTGCTCTTGATTCGCAGGGCGATGATGTTGTCTTTGGCGGCGATGGCGGCGACACGGTCGGGGCATTGGTGTCCGCTGATGAGGGTTCCGTGGGCCTTTGGGTCCATGGTGTTGAGCAGGCGGACGGGGATGTTGTTGACTTTGGCTGGGAGTACGCAGGTTGGGTGGAGGATTTTGGCTCCGAAGTATGCTAGCTCGGCGGCCTCGTCGAATGAGAGTTCGCTGACGGGTTGTGTGTTGTCGACGAATCTGGGGTCGTTGTTGTGCATTCCGTCGATGTCGGTCCAGATTTGGATTTCGTCGGCGAGAAGCGCGGCTCCGATGAGTGAGGCGGTGTAGTCGGAGCCGCCTCGTTGGAGGTTGTCGACTTCGCCGAAAGAGTTGCGGCAGATGTAGCCCTGGGTGATATAGATGTCGAAGCCTTGGTTCTTGGCCATTATGGCGTTGAGGTTCTCGCGGATGTATGCGGTGTCGGGTTCGTTGTTCTTGTCGATACGCATGTAGTCGAGTGCCGGGAGGAGGCAGGACTTGACTCCGCGCTCGAGGAGGTAGAGGTGGAACATTCCCGTGGAGATGAGCTCTCCTTGTGAGAGGATCTCTTTCTCTTCGAAGACGGTGAAGACGTTGTTGGTGAAGGATTTGATGTAGTTGAAGCGTTCGCGGATGAGTTCTGCGCCTTTTTCGCGGAATTCGGGTGTGGAGTAGAGTTCGGCGATATGCTCGGCGTATTTCTTCTCGAGTTTGCTGATTACTTCGTTGGCGCCGTCGGCGTTTTTCTTATATAGGTAGTTGGAAATCTCTACAAGGCTGTTGGTGGTTCCTGACATTGCCGAGAGGACGACAATTTTCACCTGCCCGTCTTCGAGGACGAGGTTAGCCACGTCTTTCATGCGAGGTGCGGAGCCTACGGACGTACCACCGAACTTAAGGATTTTCATCTGGTTTTCTGTTTAATATTTTACGCTTATGGTAATTTACAAACGCAAAGTTATATGTATAATCTGAACTTACAAACAAAACATTGATAATTGGGGTGTTAAGCCGACTGTGGTTCTATTCGAGGCGTGTTCCGACGAGGGCGAGCTTATCGGCGGTGAGGTTTCCGAGGCGGACCGTGGCGATGGTGTTGACCTCTCGGGTGTCGGCGGGGAGCTCGACTCGGATATAGTTTTCGGTGAAGCCGACATGAAGGCCGTCGCGGACGCTGCTCTCGATGAGCACCTTGGCCAGTTTGCCTTGGTGGGCTTGGTAGAAGGCGAGTCGTTTGCGTTCGGAAATCTCGTGGAGGATGGCGTTTCGGTCGTGGCGTTGGGCGACGGGGACGACGGGTTTGATGTCGAGGGCTTTGGTGCCGGGGCGTTCGGAGTATGTGAAGACGTGGAGCTGTGTGACGTCGAGGGAGTCGATGAAGGAGCGTGTCTGTTCGAAAAGCTCGGTGGTCTCGCCATTAACGCCTACGATGACGTCGACTCCGATGAAAGCGTGGGGTATGAGTTTTTTTATGGTGTTGATTTTTTGGGCGTAGAGGTTGGTGTCGTAGCGTCGGCGCATGAGTCGGAGCATGGTGTCGGATCCGGACTGGAGTGGTATGTGGAAATGGGGCATGAATTTATGGGAGGCGGCGGAGTGTCGTATGATGTCGTCGGTGAGGAGGTTTGGTTCTATGGAGGAGATTCGGAATCGTTCGATTCCTTGGACTTCTTCGAGACGTTGGATGAGTTGGAGTAGGTTTTCGCCTTGGTGTCGTCCGAAGTCGCCAATGTTTACTCCTGTGAGGACGATTTCTTTTGCGCCGTCGGCGGCCGCTCTGCGGGCCATCTCGAGGGTCTGTTCGACGGTGGCGCTACGGCTGAGTCCGCGGGCCATGGGTATGGTACAGTAGGAGCAGAAATAGTCGCAGCCGTCTTGTACTTTGAGGAAGGAGCGTGTGCGGTCGCCGCTGGAATAGGATGGGACGAAGTTTTTATCTCGTAGGATGTCGGAGGAGACAATACGTTTTTGTTGCCTGTTGGCGAGTCCTTCTTGTACAGATTGGAGAATCTGGTCTTTCTTGTTGGCTCCGAGTACGAGGGCGACGCCTTCAATTTGGGCGACGCGCTCGGACTGTAGTTGCGCGTAGCAGCCTGTGACTACGATGAAAGCGTCGGGGTTGTGGCGTTTGCAACGGTTGATTATTTGGCGGCACTTCTTGTTGGCCTCTTCGGTGACGGTGCAGGTGTTGATGACATATATGTCGGCGTATTGGTCGAAGTCGACCCTCTCGAAGCCGGCGTTTGTCATACGTCGGCTCATGTCGCTGGTCTCGCTGAAGTTGAGTTTGCAGCCGAGGGTGTGGAAGGCGACGGTGTGATGTAGGTATGCGTCGTTGTCTGTCATCGGTAGGGATATTGGTGTGGGGAGTTGTTTTTGGGGAAACGAGGCGACCCGCTATGCGGAGAGCATCGCGGGTCGCCTCGAAGTTTTAATGCGCTATGTCGTGCGGACTCGCCACGTTATGCGGGGCGTGCATCCGTCGTTTCTTAAAGCGTCCGAGGGTGCAGAGACTGCACACACTTGGAGAATTCAGGGCGGGAAGTATTACTTCTTTCTGTTCTCGAAGTGCTTTGAGTAGCGGTTCATGAACTTGTCTACACGTCCGGCGGTGTCGACGAGTTTCATCTTGCCGGTGTAGAACGGGTGTGAGCTGCTGGAGATTTCGAGTTTGACCTGAGGGTAGGTGACGCCGTCGATAACGATGGAGTCCTTCGTGTTGGCGCAGGAGCGGACGATGAAGGTCTCGTTGTTGGACATGTCCGTGAAAGCTACGGGGCGGTAGTTTTCAGGGTGAATGTTCTGCTTCATTTTGGGTAAAGAGATTATTGAAAGTTTCGAAACTTGCCAATGTCGTGATGGGGCATTGACGGCGCGAATTTAAGGATTATGTCGGGAAATTGCAATTGGATGGGGAATTGTTTGCGGGGGAGTTGAGCTAAGCCCCGTCGGCTTGGGGCTGACGGGGCTTTGATATTGTCGATTAGGGTTGTTTGTTAGCGCGATTGGCCTTTGCCGCCCTGCTCGGGGTTGCCTACGTGTACCATTGCGCAACGGAATCCGATGTCGTCGCGGCTTTCACGCTGGTCGAGTGCGCGGCGTGTTCCTGGGCTGAGCCAGTAGGCCCTGTCGCGCCAGCCGCCTCCTTTGTAGACGCGCATTTTGTCGGAGATGAGGTTGCCGAGATCGGCGCCGACCTCTTGGAATTTGCCTTTTTCGGTGGTGAAGGATCCGTACATGGAGGAGGTGTTGTACATTCCTGTTGGCCATTCGTCACCTTCGTCGTTGATGTTGGAGTTGTTGTCGCCGTCGATGTAGTTGATGGCGTCGGCGGTGCGGTAGTTCCAGCGGTCACCGATTTGCTCGGCGGTCTCGGGTTGTCTTTTGAGTCGTCCGATTGAGTCTTTTTCGGCGATGTTGCCAGACTCGTCGACGGCGAGTTGCGTGAAGACGTTGCCGCGGAAGGGGTTGAGCTCGTCGAAGTCTTCGAATGAGAGTGGTCGGTAGACATCTCGGACCCATTCGTTGACGTTGCCAGCCATGCAGTAGAGTCCGTAGCTGTTTGCCCAGTAGGAGCGGACGTTGACGGTGATGTCGCCTTTGTCGTTGAGGTTTCCGGCGGTACCCATGTAGTCGCCGTTGCCGCGGACGAAGTTGGCCATCATCTGGCCTCGGTTTGCGTCTTCGGGGTTACGGAGTACGTGGGAGTTCCATGGGTAGATGCGTCGGTCGCTCATGCGTTCATCGAGGGTGTTTCCGATGAGGCCGAGTGCTGCGAATTCCCATTGGGCTTCGGTCGGTAGTTCGTAGTTGGGGAGGAGGATACCGTCGTCTTGTCGGACTCGTCGGGTTTGTCCTTCGTTGGCGAGGTCTTCGACGGGTTTGGGTCCGTCGGTGACGTCGAACTGTCCGTAGAGGTAGGCTTCGGTGTTGAAGTTGTTTTCTTCAGACTGGTCTGCGACGTTGAGTTCGATTATACCTTTTTGGTAGAGGATGTTTTCGTTGACTCGGTCGGTACGCCACTGGCAGTATTTCTGTGCTTGCTCCCAATTGACGCCGACGACGGGGTAGTCGGCGTAGGCGGGGTGGCGGAGATAGTTCTCGACGTAGGGTTCGTTGTAGGCGAGCGGCCTTCGCCAGACGAGGGTGTCGGGTAGGGCGTCGCGGTAGATTTCCTTGTTTTCTTTGAAGACGAGGTTAATCCAATAGAGCCACTCTCGGTAGTTGGCGTTGCTGATTTCGCACTCGTCCATGTAGAATGAGGTGACGGTGACTCTTCTCGGATTTGCGTTGTTGCGGTAGGTTGCATCTTGATCGACGCGTCCCATGACGAAAGTGCCGCCCTCGATGAAGACGAGTCCCGGTCCTGTCTCCTGCTCGAAACCGGAGCTGTACTCATAACCGCCGTAGGTAGGGTCGTTGTAGGCCCATCCGGTTGTATTCGAGGCTTCGCCGGAGTGCTGGCTGCCCTTTCCGAAGAGGGCGCAAGAGGCGAGGAGAGCCATGGAAGTCAGCGATATGGCCGCAGCGACGGCCATTCCTTTGACGTTGTTTATCATAATTGAGTTCCTCTTAATCAGTGTTGGAATGTTAGGGGTAGGAGGAGGCAGGAGTATGGTACTGCCGAAGCGCAAAGATATTAATTCGCTCTCGATTTTCTACGGAAATTTTGAGTTCGATGTTTCTTTGTGGCTAATCTTTTTCGATTAGCGCGACGGCGTAGGCGGCTCCGCCTTCCTCCCGCCCTTCGAAGCCGAGCTTCTCTGTGGTTGTGGCTTTGACGGAGACGCAGTCGGGTTCGATGCCTATCACTTGGGCCATGGTTTGTGCCATGAGTGGGATGAGTGGCATGATTTTGGGTCGTTGGAGGGCGATGGTGCAGTCGACGTTGGAGACTTTGTATCCTTTGGAGGCGATGATGTCGATGACTTGCGCCAGAAGTCTTTTGCTGTCGATGCCGGCGAATTCTTGGGAATTGTCTGGGAAGTGGAAGCCAATGTCTCTCATGTTGGCGGCGCCGAGCAGTGCGTCGCAGACGGCGTGTATGAGGACGTCGCCGTCGGAGTGTGCGACCCATCCTCTTTCGAAGGGGACGGAGACGCCGCCTATGGTCATTGGGAGTCCGTCTTGGATTTTGTGGACGTCGTAGCCGAAGCCTACTCTTATTTTTGCCATTATTTGAGGATTTTTCCGATGTCGAAGCCGAGGGAGATTCGGACGGTGTTGGCGAGTGCGGAGTTGGATGCCGCATTGCCGACGGCGAAGACGTAGCTTGCGGCGACTTCTATCATTTGGTATTTGACTCCGAGGCCGGCTGTGCCGTATTTGAGGTTGCCTTTGTTCTCGTGGTTGTGGTGGTAGCCGAGTCTTGCGGAGAACATATTGTTATATGTATATTCCAGTCCGGCACAGAGGTCGATTTCCTCGAGTTCCTCCTTGCCGCCTCGTGGTGCGTCGGTGAAGCTGGAGAATATGGCGGAGACGACTGACTTGTCGTAGTATTCCTGCCGTTTCTCGTACATTGTCTGCTCGTCGTTGGATGTGGCCCTGTAGTTAGGGGTCGGGACGAGGAGTTTGTTGGCGTCGACTGTTGCTCCGATTTTGTTGTACTGGTCGATTTGGTACCAGAATCCGACTCCGAGTTTGAGGTTGGCGGGGAGGTATTCGTTGGTGACGCCGTTGTCGTAGGTTATCTTGGATCCGATGTTGGAGATGTTGATGCCGGCCATGATGTCGGCTTTGGAGCCTTGGATGGAGATTGGTTTCTTGAGGTAGAAGGCGATGTCGGCGGCGAAGGCGTTGCCTTTGGAGTAGCCGTCGTCGTCGACTTGGAATCCGAGGTCGGAGTGGATGTAGCGGATGGCTATTGCCCCGGATAGGGTTTCGGAGAGGGCGAGTGAGTATGCGGCGTCGATGCAGAACTCGTTGGGCTTGTAGTCGCCTTGCTGGTTGCCCTGGTCGTCGAAGAACTCGAGTTTCCCGAGGGAGAAGTAGCGTATGCTGGCGCTGGCGGCATTACGGTCGTTAATCTTGTAGTAGCCCATGAGGGTGAAGAGATTAATGTCGGAGATAATGTTGCGTAGCCAGGGGGTGATGGAGATGGCGGCCCCGGCCTTGCTATCCATCCGGATGTACTTGGCGGGGTTCCAGAATTGGGAATTGATGTCGGGTGTCGTTGCGACTCCGGCATCGCCTAAGGAAGTACCTCTTGCCTCGGGCGCGATGTTGAGCATCTGGACGCTTGAGGGTATGGGGTTGTAATCGGCTGACAGAGTGGAGCTTGCCTCGTCGTCGTCGCCGTCGGCCAGTGCGGGGGCGGAGAAGAGCAATGCGGACAAGAGAATCAGGAGGGGCTTATTCATTGATTGGGTTGATTGTGTATGGGGTAGAGCCATTACGTGTGTAATACGCAGACGGTTTTGGATTATTGCCTGCCTATGAGTATTTTTTTGGAAATCTCGGCCTTGCGGCCGCCTCCCGAGACAGCCACATGCAGGACGTAGACGCCCGGCGCCGGGAGACGGGGCGCGACGGGTATGGTGGTGATGATTTCGCCATTCCGTTGTGGGAGGGCGAGATTCTGATGTGCGACAAGGACTCCGCCAAGCGTGTATAGGCCGGAGCGGACGGATAGCGAGCCGCCGAAGGCGTCGGAGCGGACGGTGAGCTTGAGGTCGTCGGATATGGAGATGCTCTCATTCTCGACACGTATTTTGGAGCATGAGGGGTCGAGATTGATGAGGAAAGTGGCGGAAGAGGAGTTGTTGAGATTATCCCAAGCCTTGATGGTGAAGGAGTGGGTGGCGAGGGAGACGTCGGAGAGCGGGTAGGCTACAGTTCCTTTGGAGAAATCGTCGGGCGAGTAGGAGAAATAGTCATTGAGCGAGACCGCGCCGGCCCGGTTGGAATCGATAATGAGGCTGATGTCGTGTCCGACGCCTTGGCCGGAGAGATTGATGCCTTGCGGATCTGTGAGTTTCAAATAGAGGATTGGCGTTGAGGATGTTGGGCGGCCGTCGGAATCGAGATTGTAGTCGACCCAGGCGGTGATTTCGGGGCCGATGGTGTCGGTGAGGTTAGCGTCGGACATGCCGCCAATGAGGACGGCGTCGGTGGCTCCCATGGCGTCGCGTCCGTCGTCGGCCGAAGCGTACATGAGGGCTCGTCCGTAGCCGGCATTGAGGTCGAACTCCTTAGATAGGATGAAAGAGGAGGAGAAACGCCCATTGGAGACATTGACCTTTCCGGAGAAAAGTTTTGGTCCATGCTCCTCCCATGACATGGGCACTCCGCTGCCGACACCTGACGTTTGGCGGGTTATGGGCTTGTCGTAGAGCGTGAGCCTGACCATGCCGTTGAAGGTGGTGTCGACATCGCCCATGGGGGTTCGAACGGAACCCTTCAGTACGGACGCGGCGAGAGCTTGGAGCGGGAGTGACTGTGCGTCGGCGGGCTCGGAATTTACGGAGTCGATCATGACGTAGCCGTCGGAGGGTGTTGAAATGACGACTGCGGGGTCGGCAAGGAGGATGAACTTGATGGAGCTCGCGCCCCGGATGGCGTAGTGTTTGGCGAGCCTTGCGGCCTCTCCGATGGTGATTCGTCTGCCATCGGAGTCTTTGGAATAGAGGTATTTGACGAATTGCCTCGTGATGCTGTAATTGCCGTTGCCATAGACGTCGCGCGTGGCTCCGAAGGTAGCCACGTAGCCGCCATTGGGGTTGAAGAGTCCTTTGGACATTATGGTATGGTGTCCCTGGTCGAAGGAGGAGGTGTGGCAGGAGGCGGCGACGAAGACGAATAGTTTGTCGGTGTTGGAGAGATTGGCTGCGAAATCGAGCGAGATGTAGGGGCCACCGAGGAAAGAGCTGCCTCCATGGCCAGTGTAGTGGAAAAGCGAGCAGCCGGAAGAAGCGACGTTTTGAGCTTCGGTGATGGACTGCGGATAGGAAGTTCCGGAGGACTGTGTGACGGCGGGATAGGCTTCGGCGAAGACGCGGATTGTCTCCATGTCGGGATTCTCCTGCTCGAAGTTTTGGGCTTGTGCGTTGGCGTAGGACTGGTGTTCGTTGGAGTCGCCTTGGTAGCCGACGAAGAGTGCCTTGGCGCGCCAATCGCCTTGGCAGGGTGACTCCATGTATCTCTGGACCTTGGCGTAATAGCTCTCGGCTTCGGAAACCGTCTGCACGGGAAGGCGTCCGACGCCGACATCGAGAGTGGACTGGGACTGGCTTAGGGCCTCGCCATCCTCGAGCCAGCCGTAGAAATCCTCAATCGGGTAGCTGTAGATGCCATTGTAGGAATTCTCTGTCTGGTAGGTCGGGATGATATTGCGATCGTTGGAGGGGTCGAAATTGTCGTAGGTGCCGTCGCCTAGGAGGAGGACGGATTTGAGCTGCGACTGAGAGCCCAAGCCTCTGTCGTAGAGCATCTTTATGTAGTTGCGGATGGCGGCCGGCTCGGCACGTCCGCCAGAGAACTCATTGTAGATGTCGGACGTGAAGACGACTCGGCCCGAAAGGCCTTGGGCCCGCTCGTGCAATTCGCAGAACTTGTCGGCCACGTCGGCGAAAAGTGGAGAGGTGACGACAAGATAGTTTACAGAGTTGTGGGAATGGATATTGGAGTTGGGCACGTCGCCCTCGTCGGCGGGGGACGGGAGGGAAGCCGACGGGGAGAAGAGGGCGAACTCGTGGAGCGAGCGGCCAGGCGACGAGAAAGTGGCGGACGAGCCGTTGGGGGAAGTGGCGACACGCGACTGCGCCTGAGGGTCGGTGACGTCGAGAACGATGGCGTCGGAGGGGAAACCGTCCACCTTGAAGACCACGTCGCTGGCGGACCTTGACTGCTCCACGGAACGGAAAAGGAGCGAGCCCGACGCGGCATCGAGCGGCGACTCGGCAGTGAACGAGAGATAGGAGACCCAAAGACCGTCGTCGGCATTGGTCAAAGGCGCGGAGACTGTGGCGGTGCGGAGGACGGACTCGCCGGGTGTATAGGCATCGCGCGCGGCGATGTAGGACCAAAGGGCGTAGGATTGCGTGGTCTTGGAGATGCTTTTCGTGACGACCTCGGCATCGTTGAGCGAGAGCGTGACGGAGCGCGAAGCATTGAGGTTGTAGCAAAAGCGGTAGGCGAACCTGACCTCGGCCCCTTCGACGAGGGGAATGTCGGGCGTGAGGGTGAGCGACTGCTTGGCGAAAGTGAGCTTCTGTCCGACCCATTCGCAGCCTGTCGAGCTGATGTTTTGGGTTTGCGGCGCGTAGATGAATATATTGTCGTAGGCCGTGAGGGGCTGGGCGTCGGCGGGGGGCATGGCCGCCGGGCCTGGGGGGTATGAATCGTCGGCGGAGGATGTGGTGATGAAATAGTAGGCCTTGCGGGAAAAGACGTTCGGGAAGGGGAGGAAACAACCATCGGGCTGGAGGGAGTGGACATCGGGGCCTTCGGCGTAGAATACGACACCTTGCGAATCGTGGTGGGCGGGAATGAGCTTCAGGTCGTCGCGCGAATCGGCTCCCACAGTAGACTTGAGTTGCCGTCCTCCCGCGCCATAGACCCTGACGGAAGCGGGGTCGGGGAAGCCCATCTTAAGGAGGTCGGACGTTGTGAGGCGATAGACTCCGCTCTTGGTGACTGAGACCTTTCGCCACTTGCCCGACATGAGTACGGACGACTCGGCAAAATCTTGCGCCCAGGTCAGGACGGGGGCGAAGGCCAGGACGAGGATTGCGGTGGCGAGACGGGAAGTCATTCTCCTTAGGGCGGGGAGGTTAGCGAGACTTATGTGCAATGGCGAGGTAGCGCTTCACGGTCTCTTGGAGCCCGAGGTAGAGGGCGTCGCAGATGAGTTGGTGGCCTATGGAGACCTCCTTGACGAAGGGGATATGGTTGAGGAAGAAGTCCAAGTTGACGAGGCTGAGGTCGTGCCCGGCGTTGACGTCGAGGCCGAGTTTTTGGGCTTCAAGGGCGGCTTGGACGAAGGGTCGCACCGCGGCATCTGGGTCGGCGTGGTAGGCTGAGGCGTAGGGCTCGGTGTAGAGTTCGACTCGGTCGGCACCCGTCTTGGCGGCGTAGCGGACCATTTCGGGATCCGGGTCGACGAATATGGAGGTCCTGATGCCGGCGGCCTTGAGGGCCGTAACGATGTCGGTGAGCTCGTCTTGGTGTGTCTTGGTGTCCCAGCCCGCGCTGCTGGTGAGGGCGTCGGGTGCGTCGGGGACGAGCGTCACCTGGGCTGGCCTGGTTGAGAGGACGAGGTCCATGAAACGGTTGTTGGGGTTGCCCTCGATATTGAACTCGGTGGCCAGGAGGCCTTTAAGCCCCGTGACGTCGGAATAGCGGATGTGCCTCTCGTCGGGACGGGGGTGGACGGTGATGCCGTCGGCGCCGAAGGACTCTATGTCGGTTGCGGCTTTCAAGACATCGGGGGTATTGCCACCACGGGCGTTTCGGATGGTGGCAATTTTATTGATGTTGACGCTTAGTTTGGTCATCTGTCGTTGATTGCTAAAAAGTTGATTAACTTCGCTTAATGAAGTGTTTGGCTGAGCGCCCGTCAGCGGGACGCAAGTCACGCAAATATACACTTAAATTCGGAACAATGGCAGCCAAGCGGAGGGGGAGAATCCCGATGAAGCGCATGGCTGCGAGTTGTTGAACGACAAAGAGTAAGATGATAAAAAGAATTGGATGTGTAGCCGCACTTGTGGTTATCGTGGCGGCGGGCCTATTCATTGGCTTCAAATACTTCTGGGTATTTGGCGAAGGCGTGAAAGCCGGGGAACTGAACTTCATCACGTATAAGGGTTACATTTTCAAGACGTACGAGGGCCGCCTGATCCAGTCGGGATTCCGTGGCGGCCAGGGGACTCTGGTCTCGAACGAGTTCGACTTTTCGGTTGAGCGCAAGGACGTGGCCGACTCGCTGATGCGCTGCTCTGGCAAGGTGGTGGAGCTGCATTATAAGGAGTATAAGGGTTCGCTGGCGTGGCGCGGCATGAGCGAGTACGTCGTGGACAGCATCATCTCGGTCAAGTCGCCCGCCATTGGCACGCTTGCGGAGTAGGTGGCAGAGGCGTGGAAGCCTCTTAATCGTAAAAGAATTAGTAATTTAGCGACTTGGCGGCGGGTCCGAGGGGGTTCGATGCCTCATGCGACGGACTGGGAGTTGCGAAAAGAGAGAATGCGCCGCAAAGCAGAAACGAGATGTATCTCAGCCTAAAAGACATATTTGGCATCCTGTATTCGGGTGAGCGGATAGAGCTCCCGGCGGAGGAGATGGCCATGGTGGCGTCGTGCCACGAATTTCTCGAGACATTTAAGCAAGACAAGATTATCTACGGCATCAACACGGGATTTGGCCCCATGGCCCAATACCGCGTGGGAGATGACGACCTTATAGCCCTGCAATACAACATCATACGCAGCCACTCGTGCGGGGCCGGCGATGCCATGCCCCTCTTGGCGGTGCGCGGCGCCATGGTGTCGCGGCTGATGACCTTCATGCAATGCCGCTCGGGCATAAGCCCCGAGGTGGTGCGCCTATTGGCGGAATTCATCAACCGCGGTGTTTACCCCTACATACCTCAGCACGGCAGCGTGGGCGCAAGCGGCGACCTCGTCCAGCTATCGCACCTGGCCCTTACTCTCATTGGGGAGGGGAAGGTGAGCTACAAAGGCGAATGGCGCGCGACGGCCGACGTGATGGGCGAACTCGGTCTGAGCCCCTTGACGCTCAGGGGACGCGACGGTCTCTCGGTCGTGAACGGCACGAGCATGATGACCGGCGTGTCGCTGACGAACATACACGATGCCCGACGGCTCACGGAGTGGGCGATAGCCGGGTCGGTGATGCTGAACGAGATAGTGGAGAGCTACGACGACCTTATGGACGCCCGGCTGAACGCCGTCCGCCGGCAAGAGGGCCAACAGAAAGTGGCGGAACTGATGCGGGGGATGGCCAAGGGCAGCGGGCTGCTGCGGAAACGGGACCGCGACCTATATCACGACACGGGGCGGCACGACGGCAACTTCGGCCACAAAGTGCAACCGTTTTACAGCCTCAGGTGCGTGCCTCAAATCATTGGCCCGGTGTGGGAGACGATAGAGAACATGGCCCGGATTGTGGAGAACGAGGTCAACTCTGCTGACGACAACCCGATTGTGGACCCGGAGGCCCGCAACATCTTCCACGGCGGGAACTTCCACGGCGACTACATATCGCTCGAGAACGACAAACTGAAAATCGTCATGACCCGCGTGGCCCAACTTGCGGAGCGTCAGACCAACTACCTGCTGCACGACAAGGTGAACGGGCTGCTGCCCCCGTTCGTCAACCTCGGGCGGCTCGGGCTGGACTACGGGATGCAGGCGTGCCAATTCACCGCCACGAGCACGACGGCGGAGTGCCAGACGCTGAGCAACCCCATGTACGTCCACACGATACCGTGCAACAACGACAATCAGGACATCGTCTCGATGGGCACCAACTCCGCGCTGCTGTGCCGGAAAGTGGTCGACAACACGGCGACCGTCTTGGCGATAGCCCTGATGACCATGTGCCAGGGCGTGGACTGCCGAAAAGTGTACGACCGCATGGGCGAGACGAGCCGAAAAGTGTACGACACCGTGCGCGGCGTATTCGCGCCGTTCAGCATTGACCGTGAGCATTATACGGAGATAGCGTCGGTGGAGAGGCTCATCATGGGGCGCGACGTCGACTCGCTATAAAGACAAGTAGAAACAAAGTAACAGGAAAACCATAATATGTACGCATTAGTAACAGGAGGAAGCCGCGGACTTGGCCGCGCAGTAAGCGTAGCCCTCGCGAAAGAGGGCTATACGATAATCATCAACTACCGCAAGGGGCAGGCCGAGGCCGAAGAGACCCTTGCGATGGTACGCGCTGCCGGCTCGGACGGCGAGCTGTTGCCATTCGACGTGGCCAACCGCGAAGAGGCCACGGCCGCCATTGAGGGTTGGCAGAAAGCCCACGCCGGCGAGTATATAGCCGTGGTGGTGAACAACGCCGGCATCCGCCGCGACAACCTGATGGTCTTCATGCCCTACGAGGATTGGAGCCAAGTATTGCGCATCACTCTCGACGGCTTCTACAACGTCACTCAGCCGCTGCTCCAGCCCATGCTGGTCAAGAAATGGGGCCGCATCGTGAACATGGTGTCTCTCAGCGGCCTGAAGGGGCTGCCTGGGCAGACGAACTACTCGGCGTCGAAGGGCGGCCTGATTGCCGCGACCAAGGCATTGGCCCAGGAAGTGGCCCGCAAAGGCGTGACGGTCAACGCCGTAGCCCCGGGCTTCATCCACTCGGACATGACAAAGGACCTCGACGAGGCCAGCCTCAAAAAGACCATCCCCGCCAACCGTTTTGGCGAGCCTGAGGAGGTAGCCGCCCTCGTGGCCTTCCTGGCATCGGAGAAAGCCGGCTACATCACGGGCGAAGTAATCTCGATCAACGGCGGCCTCTACACCTAAGCCTGCCGGCCCGATGGAAGTGAGCGAGGGCAGAGATAATGTCTGAGACGGCGAAACAGAAATGGAACGGGCAGTCGCGCGGCGGCTCGTTCGGGACGTGGTGTTTCGTCATGCTCGTGCGGCACTCGGGGCTGAGAGCGGCGTACGCCCTCTTGGCTCTGGTCGTGCCGTATTTTGTCGTGTTCGCCCCGTCGGCCACCCGGTCGGTATGGCGATTCTCGCGGAGGGTGCGCGGCCTCGGGGTGTGGCGTTCGGTGGGAGAAATCTTCGGGACGTACTACACCTTCGGGCAGTGCATAATCGACAAGATAGCCATAGGCCAGGGCCTGGCCTCGGAATACGAGTACTCCATGGAGGGAGAGGAGGAGATAAGGACCCTCTTCACCGGTCAGGACAAGGGCGAGTGCGAAGCCGCCATATTCGTTGGCGGCCACGTAGGGTCGTGGGAGTGCGGGGCCCCGTTCTTCGCCAGATTTGGCAAGCGGATGAACGTGACCATATTCAACAACGAGCATGAGGATATTGAGCGCGTCATAGAGAGCGAAAGCCAAGGTCGGAGCTTCAACCTCATCCCATTGAAACGCGACTGGCTCGAGAGCATCATGGAAATCAAGGGCGCGCTGGACCGCGGTGAATTCGTATGCTTCATGGGCGACCGTTACATGACGGGCTCGCCGACGCGCGTGCTGAGCTTCATGGGGCACGAGGCCCGGTTTACGAACGGGCCGTTCGAGATGTGCTCGGCGTTGCGGGTCCCGATGGCCTTCTTCTTCGTGATGCGCGAGCGCGGGCGGCGGTACAGAGTGTTTTTCAAAGTCCTGAAAAACGAGAAAGTCCGCAAGGCCGACCCCAAGGCCCTTCAAGAGGCGTTCGTGAGCCAACTTGAGGAGATCGTCCGGCGTTACCCGCGCCAATGGTTCAACTTCTACGACTATTTTGACAACGACAAATAACCCCAAAAAACGACGAGCGATGATATTGGACGGTAAAGAACAGATTTGCAAATACATACCTCAACGCGAGCCTATCGTGATGGTCGACAAGCTATACAGCTTCGAGGCCGACCGCAGCGAGACCGGGCTTACGATCGACGAGTCGAGCATATTCGTTGAGGACGGCCGCCTGGCTGACGGCGCCCTGATTGAGCACACCGCCCAGAGCGGGGCGCTGCACATCGGCTACGACTTCGTCATGCGCGGCCAGAAAGTGCCCATAGGCCTTATAGGCTCGATAAACAAATACAGCATAACGCGCCTGCCGAGAGTTGGCGAAAGCGTCAGGACGAGCATAGCCATCGAAGCCCGCGTTGGCGACGTCAGCCTGATAGGCATAACCGTCAGGGTTGGCGACGAAGTCATAGCCCAAGGGAAAATGAAAGTGGCCACACCCGAGTAAAAGCCATGATAACCAAACGCATGAAGCTCCACGAGCCGGCCTTGACGGACAGGATAGAGCTGACCGTCCGGTTCAGCGAAGTGGACATGATGAAGGTCGCGTGGCACGGCAGCTACGTCGCCTACCTGGAAGACGGGCGCGAACACTTCGGGATAACGTATCCCGGCGTAGGGTATGAGGACTACTTCCGGACAGGGTTCGTGGCCCCGGTGGTGAACATGAACATAGACTACCGCCAAAGCCTCCGGTGCGGCGACAGGGCCATTGTCGAGACCCGCTACATATACTCCGACGGCGCGAAACTGATATTCGAGTACATCGTGTACCGAAAAGCGGACATGGCAATAATGGCCGTGGCCCAGACCACTCAACTGTTCATGACGGCCGAGGGCGAAATCCAATATGCCGATCCCGACTTCTTCGTCGAGTGGAAAAAGCGTTGGCTCAACAGATAGATGAAAGCGTACGTCGGCCCGCATAAAAGCCTCATAAGCGGCTATGGCGACAGCCTTTCGGACGCCCTCGCCCAAATGAGCGAGGGGAAGACGGCGTTGCGCCCCCGCACGTGGGACGACGGGGCCGAGTATTACGCCCAATGTGCAGACCGACGCGCTAAAACAGCCACCCTCTCCCGCCTCGAGGCGATGGGCGCCGACGCGCTGCGCGACTGCATGGCGGGCAACAAATGGGAGCCCGAGGCAGGCCGGAAGACAGGCGTAATCTTCTCAACCACAAAAGGAAACATTGCCGAAGCTCAAGCCGCCGCGCCCGAAGAGGGGTCGCGGATACTCATCTACGAGATGGCGCGACGAATATGCGCCGCCTCGGGACTGGAGGGCATGGACCCGATCGTGATATGCAACGCCTGCATATCGGGAGTGGCGGCCACCGTGGCAGGCTCGCGCCTCATCCGCCGCGGCGAATACGACGACATATTCGTAGTGGGCCTCGACGAGGCGAGCCGCTTCGTGACGAGCGGATTCCTGGGCTTCCGGTCGGTCAGCGCGAAGCCATGCGCCCCCTACGACGCGAGGCGCGACGGGCTTAGCCTTGGCGAAGCGGCGGGGTGCATCCTGCTGACCAACAAGAAGCTGGCCGACGGGGCCACCGTCGTGGAGGGCGGCTCATTGAGCAACGACGCCAACCACATATCTGGCCCGTCGCGCACGGGCGAGCCGCTGGCCAAAGCCATAGGCAGAGCCATGGGCCAGAGCCGCAGAGCCGTGGAAGAGATGGCGTTCGTCAACGCCCACGGCACCGGGACCGTCTACAACGACGAGATGGAGGCCAAAGCGCTCGACGCCGTCGGCATGGGCGGGAAACCGCTCAACAGCCTCAAACCCTATCTGGGTCACACCCTCGGCGCGTCGGGACTCATAGAGCTAATGGTGTGCGACGACGAGCTGAGGCGCGGCGAAATCCTCCCGACGCTGTGGTTTGAGAGCCTCGGCGTGAGCAAGAGGTTGAGCGTCGGAGCGGAGAAGCAGCGCGCGGAAGGCTCGTTCTGCGTAAAGACGGCATCGGGATTCGGGGGCTGCAACGCCGCCGTGGTGCTGAGCAAAGCCACAGAGGCTCGAGACGTCGACGAGACGACTCCCGACAAGATGACGCTCGTCAGGAGCGTGGACATTGCCGGCGGTAAGATACTCGTCGACGGCAGAGACGTCTTGGGCGACGACGTGGAGCGTGACTTCGGCGCCCTTGTGCGCGACGCATACCATGCCCTTGGGGACCAGAACCTCAAATTCTTCAAGATGGACGACCTCTGCAAAATGGGGTACATCGGGGCGGAATACCTTCTGCGCGGCATAGAGGCGTGCGAAGCCGAACGTCGCGAGATGGCCATACTGATGGCGAACAGGTCGGCGTCGCTCGACACCGACATCGTCTACATCGGCCAGATGGAAGAGGGGACGGCAAGCCCCGCCAAATTCGTCTACACGCTCCCGAACATAGTGATTGGCGAGATATGCATCCGCCACAAGATACAGGGCGAGAACCTCTTCGTCGTCATGCCACAGAGGGACGACGAGAAATTGCGCCACATGGCCACCCGAATGCTCGACCTCAGCCGCGCGAAGATGGTGATTTGCGGCTGGTGCGAGAAACTGGCCGACACCTACGAACTTCACTTAGAACTACAAAAACCACACTAACCGTATTATGAAAACCACAAAAGAGACCCTTAAAGAGCAAATCATACAAACCCTCAACCTTGAGGACATAACCGTCGACGACATCGACGACGACGCCCCCCTCTTTGGCGAAGGTCTGGGGCTGGACTCAATCGACGCCCTGGAGCTCATCCTGCTATTGGAACGCGGATACGGCATAAAACTATCCACCGCGGCCGAGGCGCGCCCCATATTCAAATCGGTCAACACCATGGCCGAATTCATAGAGAGCAACGCGAAGGAATAACGAAAAACGAGCGTCGGGGCAGGCCATGGCAAACAGGGGCGTGAAGATAATAGGCATGGGGGCGGTAAGCTCGATTGGCGTAGGGATTGACGCGACTCTGGAATCGCTCCGCTCGGGGCGCAGCGGCATCGGGCCGATAAAGAACTGCGCCACAACCATCGACGTGCCGGCCGGCGAAGTGGGCCTGACAGACAACGAAATGGCTGGGCTTCTGGGCCTTCGCCCCCACAGGCACAGCCGCACGACTCTTCTGGCCACACTGGCCGCCCGCGAAGCCATCGGGGAGGCGGGACTTGCCCCCGACACCCTAAAAAAAGCAGCCCTTATCTCGTCCACGACGACTGGCGGGATGCGCGAGACGCCCCTCTTCTACGCCCCCTACGCCAAAGGCGAGGGCATGGGGCCTCTGAGCCACGCATGGCGACACCCGACAGCCAACCACACCGACGAAATGGCGTCGGCTCTGGGCATAGGCGGCTGGCGGACGACAATAAGCACGGCGTGCTCGAGCGGCGCGAACGCCATATTGACGGGCGCCATGATGATCGAGAGCGGAATGGCGGAGACCGTCGTGGCCGGGGGCGCTGACGCCCTTTGCGCATTCACCCTCGGAGGGTTCAACTCACTAAAAATACTAAGCGGCGAGGCTTGCCACCCCCTGAGCGAGGGACGCGACGGCCTTAACCTTGGCGAAGGGGCCGCGTACGTGGTCATGACGGCCGACGAGGGCAAGCCTTCTTGCGGTTGGCTATCGGGATGGCGCAACACGAACGACGCCTACCACCAGACGGCCATGAGCGACGACGGGGCAGGGTGCCGGGCATCGATGCGCGGCGCGATGGAAAAGGCCGGCATCGGGCCATCGGGAATCGGGTACATCAACCTTCATGGGACAGCGACCCCGAACAACGACCAGACAGAAATGGCGGCCATAGAGGCGGTCTGGGGAGGCAAGATACCATTCTTCGGGTCGACAAAGGGGCTGACGGGCCACACACTGGCCGCCTCTGGAGCCCTGGAGGCCGTTTTTTGCCTGCTCGCCCTCAGGGAGAGGATGGCATGGGCGAGCGCGGGACTCACGACGCCGATGGAGGGCCACCCCCCGGCTTTGGGCTCGAATGGGCCTTTGGAGGCGGAATACGCCCTGAGCAACTCGCTCGGTTTTGGCGGGAATTGCACATCGTTAATCTTTCGGAAAGCATGAGTGAGATGCGGATACTATCCTCAGCCAAATTCTCTGACGAGACCGACGTAAAAGGCCTTATCGCCGACAGCGGCGCGCGCAGGCGCATGAGCCGCCTGATAAAGATGGGCGTCGCCACGGGCATGGAGTGCCTCGCCAAGGCGGGATGCCGCCTCCCCGACGCGATAGTATGCGCCACGGGCTACGGCTTCCTGGCGGACTCGGAAAAACTTCTGGGCCAAATGTTTACTGCCGGCGAGGGGATGATGTCCCCCACCCCATTCATGCAATCGACATTCAACTCCATCGGGAGCAGCATTGCCATAATGACCGGTTGCCATGGAGCGAACATGACCTTTGCCGACGGATGGCGGGCGGTGGGGTCGGCAATGGTTTTCAGCCAATTGCTCATCGGCAGCGGCGAGGCCGGGACCGTCCTTCTCGTGGCTGGCGACGAGCTGACCCCTACCCTGGAGGCCACGTTGGGGCGCATGGGCATGGGGCGCGTGGGCGTAGCCCCATCCGAAGGGGTCGCGGCCATACTGTTTGGTCGAGAGGGCGGGATGGGAGCCGTTGAGAATCTGACACCTACAACGACAGACCACCCTGTTGAGAAGAGCGACTGGGCGTATCCGACGGCAAGCGTAATGCGCCTTATAGACACGATTGCGGGCGGCTCGACAGCGGCCTACGAAACATCTGGAGCTAAATGCATAATTCGATTATAACAGCGGCGGTCATACTGGCCGTCGGAGTGTTGGCCGTGTGGGTCTACGGCTCGGCTACGATAAGCAGCGGCATATTTATCGACGCCAAGTGCGAGATTGAGCCGAGCGACGGAATCCTGCTGACCTTTGACGATGGGCCCGACCCCGTCATGACGCCGAAAGTGTTGGACGTTTTGGACCGTCATGGCCAGAAGGCCATATTCTTCGTCATAGGCGAAAAGGTCGAGGCTCATCCCGAGGTTGTGAGAGAGATTGTACGTCGGGGTCATCAGGTTGGGAATCATACGTATAGCCATTCGCCATACGGCAATTTCCTGGGTCGTGAGCATCTGGAAGAGGAGATCCGCAAGTGCGGCGACGCCATAGAGTCGGCTTGCGGGGTACGCCCGACGCTGTTTCGCCCGCCTCTGGGGATTAGCACCCACTATATGTCGTCGGCATTGAAGAATACGGGTTATAGGGCCGTGGGTTGGAGCGTCCGGTCGTTCGACACGTGCGACGACCCTCGCGAGGAGGTCTTGGACCGCGTGGTTAAAGACCTCAAGCCCGGGGCTATTGTGCTGCTGCACGACCGTCTGGAGAAGGCCGACTGGTTGGCGGACAGGGTGTTGAGCGAGTGGGAGAAGATGCGATAGAGGAACAATTATTTACAACAGGTTTTTAATCGGGATACGCGACAACCGCCACAGCCATAAGGTTCTTGAAACGTTTCAGGGTACGAAATTGCCCCCCACCGGTTGATGGGGGGCTGTTGCGTTTTTGTCGCGTCAAAAGGGGCGACGTGGGTTGAACCTAAAAGAGCGTCTGCTCTGAAGTCGAATCGTCGAGCGGCGCGGAGTCGTCAGCGGCGGGGATGTCTTGCTCGGCGCGGACTGTCGGGATGATTGGCTCGAGTTCCATAATCTTGCCGACCTCGTAGAGGGCGAGTCGTTTGCCTTTGGCCTTGATGCCTTTCTCGGCGATGAACTCGAAGGCGTCGACCTTCTCGGCGGGTCGCCACTTGTCGGCGCCCCCGTAGGTGAGGGAGAAGAGCGGATGGTCCTCGCCGGAGATGGCGACGAGTCGGCTCTTGGGGTTCTCGCCGATGAAGTTGACTGGTCGGACAGAAAGTGCGACTTTGAAGCGTTTGATGTAGTGGAGGCGGGTCTCGGCATCGACATAGATGGCGGTCCAGACCTTGTGGGGGTCGAATTTCTCGATTCGGAGTATGTTATCGTCGAAGTGCTGCTCGAAGCCCGTACCCGTGGTGATGGCGTCGCCGGAGGTCGTGATGATGAGAATCTTGTCGTCGGAGCCGAACTCGCCAAGTAGCTCTCCACGGCCGTCGGGGTTGAGGCGTAGGGTCTCCCTCTCGAACCATATCTGGCGGCCTCCAAGGGTGCTCTCCCCACGTCGTTTGAGGACGACCTTGTGTACCTCGTTCTTTGTGACGACATTGCCGCGCGAGGCGCGCCCCTTGACGGCGAGCGAGGCGAAATCGAAATCGAGGACGACGTTGCGGAGCTTGGCCCTGGGGCGGAGGAGGACCTTGACGACCTCGGCCTCGCCGTTGGCGTTGGCGCTGAAATAGCGGAGCTTGGAGCCTTTGGCCCCTGTCGTCGTCTCGTACTCGCGGTCGCGGGTTATGCCCGTGACGTTGAAGCGTTTGGCGAAGGTGACGCCGGTCGGGCCGTCGGTGTAGACGGCGTTGTAGACGGTGCGCGTGTCGTTCTTCTTGAAGATGGCGATGTACATGACGCCAGTTCCGACGTCGACCTTCTCGTCGACCTTCTTGACGACGTATCGGCCGTCGGTGTAGAAGATTATGACGTCGTCGAGGTCGGAGCAATCGGCCACGTAGTCTCCTTTCTTGAGGCCGTAGCCTACGAAACCGTCTTCCTTGTTGAGGTAGAGCTTCTTGTTACGCTCGACGACTTTCGTGGCCTCGATGTTGTCGAAGGATCTGATTTCGGTGAGTCTGGGGTGCGCAGCGCCATATTGTTTTTTTTGGCGGCGGAAGTAGGCGATGGCGTAGTCGATGATGTGGTCGAGGTGATCCTTTGTCTGCTTCATCTCGTTGGCAAGGGCTTCGAGTTTGAGGTCGGCCGCTTGTGAGTTGAACTTGAGGATGCGCGCCATCTTGATCTCGAGCAGGTGGAGGATGTCGTCACGTGTGAGATCCCTGAGTAGCGTCACGTTGTTGGCCTTGAAGTAGGCTTGGAGACGCGAGCCGATATGGAGGCAGGCCTCGTCGGTAGATGATGCTTGCTCGAACTCCTTATCCTTATAGATTCGCTCCTCGATGAAAATCTTGTCGAGCGAGAGGAGGTGCCACTGCTGGGCGAGCTCGTCGAGATGAATCTGTAGCTCTTGCCGGAGCAAGCCGACGGTGCGGTCGGTGCTGTGTCGCAAGATATCGGAGACGCCGAGGAAATGCGGCTTTCGGTCCATGATGACGCACGCGTTGGGCGAGATGGAGAGTTCGCAGTCGGTGAATGCGTAGAGGGCGTCGATGGTCTTGTCGGGCGAGGCTCCCGCGGGGAGGTGTATCAGAATCTCGGCGTTGGCGGCGGTATTGTCGTCAATCTTCTTGATTTTGATTTTCTTTTCGTTGACCTTGAGGATGGACTCTATGACCGAGGATGTGGTCTTGGAGAATGGTATCTCGGTTATGGCGAGTGTCTTGGCGTCTCGTTTCTCGATTTTGGCACGGATTCTGACGACGCCGCCCCGAAGTCCGTCGTTGTATTTGGAGACGTCGATGCTTCCGCCCGTAGGGAAGTCGGGGTATAGTGTGAAGGGTTTCCCCTCGAGGTAGGCTATCGAGGCGTCGATAAGCTCGTTGAAGTTGTGTGGCAGGATTTTGGAGGCGAGGCCGACGGCGATGCCCTCGACTCCTTGTGCGAGGAGGAGTGGGAATCTGACAGGGAGCGTGACGGGTTCCTCGTTTCGTCCGTCGTAGCTCTCTTTCCAGATGGTGGTCTTTGGGTTGAAGACGACGTCGTGGGCGAACTTTGTAAGTCGGGCCTCGATGTAACGTGGGGCAGCCGCCCCGTCGCCCGTTATGATGTTTCCCCAGTTGCCTTGTGTGTCGATGAGGAGGTCTTTCTGTCCGAGCTGTACGAGTGCGTCGCCGATGGAGGCGTCGCCATGTGGGTGGAACGCCATGGTGGCGCCGACGATGTTAGCTACCTTGTTGTAGCGCCCGTCCTCCATTCGGCTCATGGTGTGGAGGATTCGCCGTTGTACGGGTTTTAGTCCGTCGTCGATGTGGGGTACGGCCCTTTCGAGGATTACGTAGCTTGCGTAGTCGAGGAACCAGAGTCGGTACATTCCGTGGAGGTGGCTCTTCCGGATGGCCTCGGAGTCCCACGCCGGCGCGTTGCCTGCGTCTTCGGGAGTGATGGGGTCTTCGTTTTCGTCTTGGTATGTCGTGTCGTCGGTGGTCATGTTGTCAGTTTGGTTACTCTTCGTTGGCTTGCAGGACGAGAAGGTCTTTGTCTACGAGGTCTTCCTCGATGACGAGGTTGTCGATGATGAAGTTTTGTCGGGATGACGTGTTTTTTCCCATGTAGAACTCGAGGAGGTCGTGGACTGCGTCGGAGTTTTTGAGAGTCACGGCGTCGAGGCGTATTCCGGGGCCGATGAACTCTTTGAATTCTTGCCAGTTGATTTCTCCAAGTCCTTTGAAGCGTGTTATCTCTCGTTGCGCTCCGAGTTGTTTGGCGGCCTTGTCTCGTTCGTCCTCTGAGTAGCAGTAGAGAGTCTTTTTCTTGTTTCGGACTCGGAAGAGTGGGGTTTGGAGGATGTAGAGATGCCCATTCTTGATGACTTCGGGGAAGAATTGGAGGAAGAAAGTGATCATGAGCAGTCGGATGTGCATGCCGTCGACATCGGCATCGGTTGCGATGATGATCTTGTTGTAGCGGAGTCCGTCGATTCCGTCCTCGATGTTGAGGGCGCTCTGTAGGAGGAAGAACTCCTCGTTTTTGTAGATTGTGTCTCGTCGCAATCCGAAAGTGTTGAGGGGCTTGCCTCTGAGGCTGAAGACGGCTTGGGTCTTGGCGTCGCGGCTCTTGGTGATGGAGCCGGAGGCGGAGTCGCCCTCGGTGATGAAGATTGCGGTCTCCTCCCTCCTGTCGTTGTTGGCGTCGGTGAGGTGGATGGTGCAATCGCGTAGTTTTCGGTTGTGGAGGTTGGCTTTCTTGGCTTTCTCCCTGGCTTCTTTCTGTATTCCGGATATTGCTTTTCTCTCTTTCTCGCTGTCGACGATTTTGCGGTTGATGATTTCGGCTGTGTCGAGATTTCGGCGGAGGTAGTTGTCGAGGTGTTCGGTGAGGAAGTCTCCGACGAAGGCTCTGATTGAGACTCCTCCCTCGGGGCTCATGTCCTTGCTGCCGAGTTTGGTTTTGGTCTGGCTCTCGAAGACGGGTTCCTGGATGCGGATTGAGACCACGGCCGTGAGTCCGGAGCGAATGTCGGCGACGTCGTAGTTCTTTCCGTAGTAGTCCCTGAGCGTCTTGACGACGGCCTCTTTGAAGGCCTGAAGGTGCGTTCCGCCCTGGGTGGTGTGCTGTCCGTTGACGAAGGTGTAGTACTCCTCTCCATAGTGGTCGCAGTGTGTCATTGCGATTTCGAGGTCTGTTGCTTCGAGGTGGATTATGGGGTAGAGTGCCTCGTCGGTCATGTTGTCGGTGAGCAGGTCGACGACTCCGTTTTGGCTTTGGAACTTTTCTCCGTTGAATGTGAGGCAGAGGCCTTGGTTGAGGTAGGAGTAGTTTTTTAGCATTTGCGTGATGAAGTCATCACGGAAGGCGTAGTTCTCGAAGATTTCGGGGTCGGGTGTGAACTGTACGAGGGTGCCGTTCTTTTCGGTTGTTGGCTGTAGTGGGTGTTCGTTGGTGACCTTGCCACGTGAGAACTCGACACACTTCATCTGGCCGTCGCGGAAGGCTGTGACGGTGAAAGAGGTGGAGAGTGCGTTGACGGCTTTGATGCCGACGCCATTGAGTCCTATGGATTTTTGGAAGACGGCGTTGTCGTACTTGCCGCCGGTGTTCATTTTGGAGGCCACGTCGATGACGGAGCCGAGCGGGATTCCGCGTCCAAAGTCTCGGACGGAGACCATTCCGTCAGGTGTGAGCGTGACGTCGATGCGTTTGCCGAAACCCATCATGAACTCGTCGATGGAGTTGTCGATGACCTCCTTTATGAGGACGTATATGCCGTCGTCTGCTTGGGCGCCGTCTCCGAGCTTGCCTATGTACATTCCAGGACGCCGTCGGATGTGCTCTTGCCATTCGAGGGTCTTGATACTGTCTTCGCCGTAGTTTGCGGGGTTTGCTTGTGTGGCGGTGTCTTCGATGTCGCTCATGGTAAGGGGTTTGTGGTATGTGGCCTTTACGGGGGTGTCGTGGCAAAGGTAGGAAAATTTTGGGCGGTCAAAAAGCCCCGCACCGGGAGGGGTGGCGGGGCTGTGGTGGCGTGAGCTGAAGCGGAAGGCTGACTAATCAGTTAGTTTGGAGGCTATTAGCTCGGCCGTTTGCATGAACTCTTGCTCTGTGAGGTGGACTCGCTCGTTGCGGAAGTTGAGGGTGGCCTCGTTGTCCATGGGGACGAGGTGGATGTGTGCGTGGGGGACGTCGAATCCGAGTACCGCGACGCCGACGCGTTTGCATCCGAGGGCTTCTTTTTGTGCTTTGGCGACGCGCTGGGCGAACTTGGTGAGGCTTGCGAGGCGTTCGGGTTGGAGGTCGAAGAGGTAGTCGGTCTCGATTTTGGGGATGCAGAGGGTGTGTCCCTTGGCGAGGGGGTTGATGTCGAGGAAGGCGTAGTTGAGGTCGTCTTCGGCGATTTTGTAGGAAGGGATTTCTCCGTTGATTATTTTGGTGAAGATGGAAGCCATATTAACAATATGTTTTAATCGACAGAGACAGCGATTTCGAGGATTTCGAAGGTCATGAGGCCTGCGGGGACTCGGATTTCGACTTTGTCGCCGACTTTCTTGCCGATGAGTCCTTTTGCGATAGGCGTCGTGAGTGAGATTTTGCCGGCTTTGAGGTCGGAGCCTTCGGTCTCTGGTACGATGGTGTAGGTCATTTTGGCCTTGGTCTTGACGTTGAGGATTGTGACCCGGCTAAGCAGCTGTACGGACGAGTTGTCGAGCTTGGAGGTGTCGATGACCCTGCTGTTTGCGATGGTGGACTTTATCTTCATTATTTTGGCCTCGAGGTGGGCTTGGGCCTCCTTAGCGGCGTCGTATTCGGCGTTTTCGGAGAGGTCTCCCTTGTCTCGTGCCTCAGAGATTGCGGCGATGACCTTGGGCCGCTCGACGCTTTCGAGTTGAGCCAGCTCTTCTTTCATCTTTTTGAGGCCTGCTTCTGTGACGTAGTTAATAGTTGACATAGTGTCTCCTCCTTAGTTTTAGAATGATTGTTACGAATATAAAAAGAAGAGAATCCTGAAAACAGAATCTCAGGATCCTCGCTTAGTATATGTCTAAGTGGTTGTTTTAGTATAGGTTGCGACTCACGTGTACTTGGACTAAGCTTAGTAGCGATGAGCCTTAGGTTGCGTTTTTGACTATGCAAAGGTAGTGAAAGGGGCGGTTTTTGCAAAAAAATGTTCTTGGCGAAGGCTTGCCACCTGTTTTATAGTTCTTTCCGTTGTTTGATCCGCTTGACGATGTGACGGGCGGCGTCTTCAATGAGCTCGAGGGCGAACTCGAAGTCAGCTTCGTCGCCATAGTAGGGGTCGGGGATGGAGTTTTGTCCCGGGTGGTCGGTGAGGAAGTCGGCCATGAGGCGGATTTTGGCTTTGGCCTCGGGTGTGGAGGCGAGACGTCGCAAGTCGGCGAGGTTTTGTTCGTCCATTCCGAAGACGAGGTCGAAACGTTCGAAGTCGGCTGGTGAGACTTGCCTGGCGCGGTGAGAGAAGTCGTAGCCGTGTCGTCTTCCGCAAGCCCTCATTCGGGAGTCGGGCAGTGAGCCGATGTGCCAGGAGCCTATGGCCGCGGAGTCGATTGTGAGGTCGAGGCCTTCTTTCTCGGCGAGTTTGCGCATGACGCCGTCGGCGGCCGGCGATCGGCAGATGTTGCCAAGGCAGATGAAGAGCAGGGAGAGCTTGTGGGTTGGTTTGTCCATGATTGGGGCGGAGAGGGGTTGATGAGTCGACGCCCGCTCTCGGGTTGAGAGTGGGCGTCGGGGTTTTGGTGGGATGTGTTATGCCGTGGCGTGAGCCTTAGCGTTTTAGATGTGGGCCGCAACCCAGTCTCCGACTTCGGAGGTGGAGTGCGCGGCGGCTCCGTTGGCGAGGTCCTCTGTGACGAAGCCTTGCTCGATGCTTGCGGTGACGGCTTGGCGGATGGCTTTGCCCTCTTCCATTAGTCCGAATGCGTACTCGAACATCATTGCTGCGGAGAGGATGGTGGCGAGGGGGTTGGCGATGTTCTTGCCGGCGGCCTGGGGGTAGGAGCCGTGGATGGGCTCGAAGAGGCTTGTGTGGAGTCCGATGCTGGCGGAGGCGAGCAGTCCCATGGAGCCGGCGATAACGCTGGCCTCGTCGGTGAGGATGTCGCCGAAGGTGTTCTCGGTCACGAGGACGTCGAAGAACTTAGGCATGGTGACGATTTTCATGGCTGCGTTGTCGACGAACATGTAGTCAGTCGTCACGTCGGGGTATTTGGGCGCCATCTCCTGTGCGACTTCGCGCCAGAGGCGTGACGACTCGAGGACGTTGGCCTTGTCGACGACGGTGAGGTGCTTGCGGCGGCGCTGCGCGTAGTCGAAGGCGAGTTTGAGGATGCGCTCGACCTCTTCGCGGCTGTAGATGTTGGTGTCGTAGGCGGTGTTGCCGTTGTCGCGGCGTCCTTTCTCGCCGAAGTACATACCTCCGGTGAGCTCGCGCACGCAGAGGAACTCGGCTCCGTCGACGAGCTCGGGTTTGAGTGGGGACTTGTCGATGAGGCTTTTGTAGGTCTCCATGGGTCGGAGGTTGGCGTAGAGGCCGAGTTTTTTGCGCATGGCGAGGAGTCCGTTCTCGGGGCGTACCTTTGCCGTGGGGTTATTGTCGAAGCGAGGGTCTCCGACGGCACCGAAGAGGACGGCGTCGCTTTTGAGGCAGGTTTGGAAAGTCTCCTCGGGGAAAGGGTCTCCGGTGGCGTCGATGGCGCAGGCTCCGACGAGTCCTTTGGTGAAGGTGGCTTGGTGTCCGAACTTTTTGCAGACGGCGTTGACGGCTTTAACAGCTTGGTCGACGACTTCGGGGCCAATGCCGTCGCCTGGTAGGAGAGCGATGTTGAAATTCATCTGTTTATACTGTTTTTGGGAGTTATCTGTTTGCGATGATGTTGAGCATCTTGACGGTGGCCTTGATGGCAGCCTCGGTCTGGTCGGCGTCGAGACCTCTGGTCCTTATTTCCTGTCCGTCGTTGTCCCATACGATGACGGTCTCGACGAGGGCGTCGGTCTTGCCGCCTGGAGGTATTGAGACTTTGTAGTCGACGAGTCGGGGGTGGTTTCGTCCGAGGCGGTCGTAGATTTTCCAGAGGGCTTTCATGAAGGCGTCGTATTGTCCGTCGCCACGGCTTGTGTCTTCGAATTCCTGTCCGTCGATTGAGAGGCGTACGGTGGCTACGGGTTTTAGGCCTCGGGTGAGGTTGAGGCTGTAGTTGACGATCCGTATGGCGTCGGGGGTTTGGGTTGCGGAGTGGAGCGAGCCCCGAAGGACGTCGGCGACGATGAAGGGCAGGTCTTCTGCGGAGAGGCTCTCTTTCTTGTCGCCAAGCTCGATGACTCGCTGCGTTACGAGCTTTATTTGCTCGGAGGAGAGGTTTATGCCGAGCTCTTGGAGGTTTTTGGCGATGTTGGCTTTGCCTGAGAGTTTGCCGAGGGCGTAGCGCCGGACCCGCCCGAAACGTTCGGGGAGGAGGGCGTTGCAGTAGAGGTTTCCCTTGTTGTCGCCGTCGGCGTGTACGCCCGCGGTCTGTGTGAAGACGGAGTCGCCGACTATTGGCTTATTGTCGGGGATGCGTATTCCGGAGAGGCTCTCGACCATTCGGCAGACGTGGTTCATCCTTTTCTCGTTGATGGAGTTTGGGATTCGGAGGATGTCGTTGAGGACGGCCACGACGGAGGCGAGTGGCGCGTTGCCGGCTCGTTCGCCAAGCCCGTTGACGGTGACGTGGACTCCCGAGACGCCGCCTTGGACTGCCGCCATGACGTTGGCCACGGCCATGTCGTAGTCGTTGTGGGCGTGGAAGTCGAACTTGGTGTTAGGGTACCGTGTGGTGATGTCTTGGCAGAAGTCGAGTGTGGTCTTTGGGGAGAGTATTCCGAGGGTGTCGGGGAGCATGAACCTCTCGATGGGCTCCGTGCGGAGATTGTCGATGAGGAAGTAGACGTAGTCTCTCGAGTCGGCCATTCCGTTGCTCCAGTCTTCGAGGTAGAGGTTGACCCTTAGTCCCTTCTTGACGGCGGTGTCGACATTGGCCTTGATGTCGTCGAGGTGTTGCTCGGGGGTTTTGTGGAGCTGCTCAGTGACGTGGCGTAAGGAGCCTTTGGCAAGGAGGTTTATGACCTTACCTCCGGCTCGGCATATCCATTCGACCGAAGCTCCGGAGTCAACGAATCCGAGAATCTCGACTTTGCCCAGGTGCCCGTTTTTTCGGGCCCATGAGCATATGTCGGTGGCGGCCTCGAGCTCTCCGGCGGAGACTCTGGCGGAAGCTATCTCGATACGGTCGACGCCAGTCTCCTCGATGAGCATTTTAGCGATCGAGAGTTTCTCCCCGTGGTTGAAGGAGACGCCCGCGGTCTGTTCGCCGTCGCGGAGCGTGGTGTCAATTAGTTCGAGCATAGTTTTGGTGTCGGGTGTTTAGAATTTTTGCGCGGTTTTCTCGTAGGCTTCGGTCTTCTCCTTGTTGGTGAGGAGGTAGTCGATGTCGTCGAGTCCGTTCATGAGGCAGTGTTTCTTGTAGCCGTTGATTTCGAACTTTTCGGACTTGCCGGTGGCCAGGTTGGTGATGGTCTGGTTGGGTAGGTCGACCTTGACGATTGTCTTGGGGTCGGCTTTTATGGAGGCGAAGAGTTCGGAGAGGAACTGTTCGGAGACGACGACCGGGAGGACGAAGTTGTTGAGTTCGTTGTTCTTATGGATGTCGGCGAAGAAGCTCGAGACGACAACTCGGAAGCCGTAGCCTGCGATGGCCCATGCGGCGTGCTCGCGGCTGGAGCCGGAGCCGAAGTTCTTGCCCGCTACGAGTATTTGTCCTGAGTAAGTCGGGTCGTTGAGGACGAAATTTTTGTTGAGAGAGCCGTCGGGATTGTATCGCCAGTCGCGGAAGAGGTTCTCTCCGAAGAATTTCTCCTCGCGCGTCGTTGCTTTGAGGAAACGCGCTGGTATGATTTGGTCGGTGTCGACGTTTTCGAGTGGTAGGGGCACGCAGGTGCTCTCAATTATGTTGAATTTCTGTTTCATTGTTAAGAAGCCGTTTTGGGTGTGTTGGATGATTAGAGGAGTGTCCGCGGGTCGGTGATGACGCCCGTGACTGCTGCTGCGGCGGCTACGAGGGGGCTTGCCAAGAGTGTTCGGGAGCCGGGGCCCTGTCGGCCTTCGAAGTTGCGGTTGCTGGTGGAGACGGCGTATTTGCCGGCGGGGATCTTGTCGTCGTTCATGGCGAGGCAGGCGGAGCAGCCCGGCTGGCGGATGGCGAAGCCTGCTTCGGCGAAGATCTTGTCGAGGCCTTCTTGTCGGATTTGCTGGTCGACGAGCCATGATCCCGGGACGAGCCATGCGGTGACGCCGTCGGCTTTCTTTCGGCCTTTGACGATGGATGCGAAGGCGCGGAAATCTTCGATTCGGCCGTTGGTGCAGGCTCCGAGGAAGACGTAGTCGACCTTATGGCCGATGAGGTTTTGTCCGGGCTGGAAGCCCATGTAGTTCATGGACTTGAGGAAGGATTCTTGTCCGGCCTTGTCGACGGAGTCGATTGTTGGGATGCTGTCGGTGATGGCCATTCCCATGCCGGGGTTGGTGCCGTAGGTGATCATGGGTTGGATGTCTTCGGCGTTGAAGGAGAGTTCCTTGTCGAAGACGGCGTCGTCGCCGCTCTTGAGTGTCTTCCAGTAGGCGACGGCCTTGTCCCACTCTTCGCCTTTGGGTGCGAACTCGCGACCTTTGATGTATTCGAACGTCGTCTCGTCGGGCGCGATGAAGCCGCCTCGGGCTCCCATCTCGATGGAGAGGTTGCAGAGCGTCAGTCGGCCTTCCATTGTGAGGCCGCGGACGGCTGAGCCGGCGTATTCGACGAAGTAGCCCGTGGCGCCGGAGGTTGTGAGCTTGCTCATGAGGTAGAGGGCTATGTCTTTGGCTGTCACTCCTTTCTGGAGTTTGCCCTCGACGCTGATGCGCATGGACTTGGGTTTCTGCTGAAGGATGCATTGTGAGGCCATGACCATCTCGACCTCGGAGGTTCCGATTCCGAAGGCTACTGCACCCATGGCCCCGTGTGTCGAAGTGTGGCTGTCGCCGCAGACGAGGGTCATGCCCGGGAGTGAGAGTCCTCGCTCGGGGCCTACGACGTGGATGATGCCGTTGTGGTCGGTGTTCATGCCGAAGTGGTTGAGGCCGAACTCCTTACAGTTTTGCTCGAGGGTGTCTACCTGTGTGCGGGAGACGGGGTCCTCGATTGGCTTGTCTTGATCGTGGGTTGGTGTGTTGTGGTCGGGCATGCAGTAGATCTTGTCGGCTCGGAAGCACTTGACGCCTCTGTTCCTGAGTCCCTCGAAGGCTTGGGGGCTTGTGACCTCATGGCAGTAGAGGCGATCAATGTAGAGTTGTGTCGGGCCGTCGGGTACGATCTGGACGACGTGGGAGTCCCATATTTTGTCGAAGAGTGTATTCATTGTAGTGTTTTTGTGCCTTAGTGTTGGTATGTAAAGTTCTTTGTGCTGGGAGTGTTGCTATTTGCTGACGGGTTTTTGGAAGCGGTTGATGCAGTCGACGTAGGCTTCGACTGTTGCGCAGACGATGTCGGTGTTGGCGGCGAAGCCGTAGTAGATGTGGTCGTCGTGCTCGACTTGGACGTGGACTTTGCAGGTGTCGTCGCTTCCTTTGCTGATGCTCTGTATGGTGAGCTCTTTGAGGGTCATGGTCCTGTGGATGATGTTCTTGAGTGCGTGGAGGGCGGCATCGACGGGGCCGTTGCCTGTGGCGGAGGCTGTGAACTTCTCTCCGGCAATGTCGAGTCCGATGGCAGCCATGGGTCGTACGCCAACGCCGCTGGTCACTTGCATGAAGTCGATCTTGACGTGGTTGGCTTGCGCCACGTCGGCACCTACGAGCATGAGCAGGTCGTCGTCGTTGACTTCCTTCTTCTTGTCGGCGAGCTTGAGGAATTGCTCGTAGGTCTGGTCGAGTTTTTCGGCCTCGACCTTAACGCCGAGCTCGTTGAGCCTGTGGCGCAATGCCGCGCGTCCGCTGCGCGCCGTGAGAACGATGGAGTTGTCGTCGATGCCGACGTCGTGTGGGTCCATGATCTCGTAGGTGGAGAGGTTTTTGAGGACGCCGTCTTGGTGGATGCCGCTGGAGTGCGCGAAGGCGTTTCGTCCGACGATGGCCTTATTGGGCTGCACAGGCATGTTCATGAGGCTGGAGACCATTCGGCTTATGGGGTAGATTTGCTTGGTGTTGATGTTGGTGTCGATGCCGAGGCCTTTGTGGCATTTGAGGATCATGGCCACCTCCTCGAGTGAGGTGTTGCCGGCCCTTTCGCCTATTCCGTTGATTGTGACCTCTGTCTGTCGGGCGCCGTTGAGGACTCCGGCGATGGTGTTGGCTGTTGCCATTCCGAGGTCGTTGTGGCAGTGTGTGGAAATTATGGCGTTCTCGATTCCGTCGACGTGGTCGATGAGGTATTTGATTTTGGCGCCGTAGTCTTGCGGGAGGCAGTAGCCGGTGGTGTCTGGGATGTTGACGACCGTTGCGCCGGCCTTGATGACGGCTTCGACGACTCGTGCGAGGTATTCGTTGTCGGTGCGTCCGGCGTCTTCGGCGTAGAACTCGACGTCGTCGACGTAGCGGCGCGCGTATTTGACGGCTCTCACGGCGCGTTCGATAATCTCCTCGCGGTTGGAGTTGAACTTGTATTTGATGTGGCTGTCGGAGGTTCCGATTCCGGTGTGGATTCGCTTGTGCTTGGCGAATCGGAGGGCGTCGGCGGCCACGTCGATGTCTTTCTCGACGGCCCTTGTGAGGGCGCATATGGTGGGCCAGGTGACGGCTTTGGATATTTCGATGACGGAGTTGAAGTCGCCCGGGCTCGATATGGGGAATCCTGCCTCGATGACGTCTACGCCGAGGGCTTCGAGCGCTTTGGCGACCTGTATTTTCTCAACGGTGTTGAGCTGGCAACCTGGCACCTGCTCGCCGTCGCGGAGTGTGGTATCGAAGATATAGACTCTGTTGTCCATGCTAATTATTAGTTTTTAAATGAGTTAAGTCGATGCCCATGGGCGTAGGCGGGCTCTGGGTGATGCGCGGCTTCTGGTGTTGCGCCGTCGTGCGGGGCGCATGGTTGGTAGGGAGAGAAGTAAGGGGCGCGGGGCTGGGAGATGTGCTTCGCCCCGCGCCTCAGGTTTTATTGCTCAGGTGTTGGAGCCCCCGGAGAATTAGTTGTTCTCGGGACGGAGCTTGCGTACGGTGACGGCGGTCTGCCACATCTCGCTCTCGCGGAGGGCTTTGAGTTCCTGCTCGAGGCCGACGCGGTAGTCGGGTTTAGAGTTGGAATCCATGGAGATTTGAGCCTCGTTGCCGAGCTTGACGCTCATGTAGAGCCACTGCATGATGGGCTTGATGGCGTCGTGGAAGCGCGGGTACCAGTCGAGGGCGCCGCGCTGCGCGGTGGTGGAGCAGTTGGCGTACATCCAGTCCATTCCCTTTTCGGCGAAGAGGGGCATGAGGCTCTGGGTGAGTTCCTCTACGGTCTCGTTGAAGGCCTCAGAGGGGGTGTGGCCATTCTCGCGGAGGACTTCGTATTGGGCGAGGAGGAGGCCTTGGATGGCGCCCATGAGTGAGCCGCGCTCGCCGGTGAGGTCGGAAGTGGCCTCACGCTGGAATGTCGTCTCGAAGAGGTAGCCGGAGCCGATGCCGATGCCGAGCGCGAGGGCTTTGTCGAGGGCTTTGCCGGAGGCGTCCTGATAGACGGCGTAGGAGGAGTTGAGGCCGCGGCCTTGGAGGAACATGCTGCGGAGGGAGGTGCCTGAGCCCTTGGGGGCTACCATGATGACGTCGATGTCGGCGGGTGGTACGCACTTGGTGCGGTCGTTCCAGGTGATGGCGAAGCCGTGGGAGAAGTAGAGTGTCTTGCCGGGTGTGAGGGACTCCTTGATGGTGGGCCAGACGCTCAGGACGGCGGCGTCGGAGAGGAGGCACATGATGACGGTGCCTTTCTTGACGGCCTCCTCGATGGAGAAGAGGGTCTGGCCGGGCTTCCAGCCGTCGGCGACGGCCTTGTCGAAGGTCTTGCCCTGGCGCTGTCCGACGATAACGTTGAAGCCGTTGTCGCGGAGGTTGAGGGCTTGGCCGGGGCCTTGGACGCCGTAGCCGATGACGGCGATGGTCTCGTTCTTCAGGATTTCACGTGCTTTCTCGAGGGGGAACTCTTCGCGGGTCATGACTTCTTCAATGACGCCGCCAAAATTCATCTTTGCCATTTTGTTGTGCTTATGATCTTTAAGTTGTTTTTTCTTGTGCTGTGTGTGGGTGTGGGGGGCTCAGGCCATCTGGTCGTCGGCGAGCATCTTGACTTTCTCGGCTCTTTTCTGCTGATGCTCGATGAAGCGTGAGACTCGCTCGACGGTGCTTTTGGTTATGGCGACCCTGCCTGACCTTACGAACTGTAGGACTCCGTAGGGGGCCAGCTCGTCGTAGAGGCGTCGGGTCTCGTCGCAGTGCCCTGTTTTCTGGAGGACGGTGTAGGTTCGGTTGATTTCGAGAATCTGCGCGTTGTTGCGGCGCACGAGTTCCTCGAAATCGGGGCTTTCGAGGATGGTGTCGGTCTGGACTTTGTAGAGGGCCACCTCCTGGTAGATAATCTCGTTGTCGGTGTAGTAGAAAGCCTTCAGGACGTCGATTCGTTTCTCGATTTGCCTGACGACGGCCTCGATGGTCTTGTGGTCGGTTCGGCAGGCGATGGTGAATTTGTGTACGCCCTCGATGGCTGACGATGAGACGGAGAGGCTCCAGATGTTGAGGTTTCGGCGCGTGAAGATTATGGAAATCTGGTTGAGTATGCCGACTTGGTTCTCGGTGTAGACCGTGACCGTGTATAATGTGTTCTCTTTCTGCTCGGGCATTTTGGATTATGGCTTTTGGTCGTTGACAATCCAATTACTTTTTGGCCAATGGCTCGTATTCGTACCAGTTGCTGGCGTTGAGCATGATGTCTGTCACGCCTTTTCCGGGGGGGATCATGGGGAAGACGTTGTCTTGCTCTTCGACGTGGACCTCGAGTAGGAATGGCTCTTCGGGGTTGGCGAGCATCCGGGTCACGGCCTGGTCGAGTTCGTCCCTTTTCTCGACTCGGGTGTGGCTGATGCCGTAGGAGGCGGCGAGGGCTTGGAAGTCTGGGTTTTGGAGACGGGTGAAGGAGTAGCGCGAGCCGAAGAAGAGCTGTTGCCACTGTCGGACGTTGCCAAGCCAGTTGTTGTTGAGCAGGACGACCTTGACGCCGAGTTTCTCTTGCATGATGGTTCCGAGTTCCTGGACGGTCATTTGTAGTCCGCCGTCGCCACAGAAGACGCAGACGTTGCGGCTTGGGTCTGCCACCTTGGCCCCAATGGCAGCCGGGAGCCCGAAGCCCATGGTTCCGAGTCCTCCGGAGGTGAGGAGGCTGCGCGAGTGGCGGAAGGTGCTGTATCGGGCGCTGATCATCTGGTTTTGCCCGACGTCGGTGACGACGACGGCCTCGGACTTTCCGATTCGGCTGACGGCGTCGACGACCTCTCCCATGCGGATGTTGCCCGCTCCCGGGGCGACCTCGTGGCGGCTTACGAGTTCGTTTTCGTCGGCGTTGCACTTGTCGAACGAGGCTTCCCACTCGTCGTGTCGGGCAGGGTTGACCATTTGGGTCAGCAGTGCCAGCGCCTCGCGGGCGTCGGCCTCGATTCCCACCTCGACGGGGATTATTTTGCCGAGTTCGGCTCGGTCGATGTCGATGTGTATGATTCGGGCTTGGCGCGCGTAGGTGGAGACGACACCCGTGACCCTGTCGTCGAAGCGCATTCCGACTGCCAGCAGGACGTCGCACTCGTTGGTCTTGATGTTGGGCCCGATGTTGCCGTGCATGCCGACCATGCCCTTGTAGTGGGGGTTGGAGCTGTCGAGTGCGCTCAGGCCGAGCAGTGTGGTGGCTGCCGGGGTTCCGGTCTTCTCGAGGAAGCCGGCGAGCTCCTTTTCGGCGTGTGAGAGTATGACGCCCTGTCCGTAGACGACCATGGGCCTCTGCGCGGAGTTGAGTATGGCAGCGGCTTCGCGGATTTTCTCGTCGGAGAGGTCTGGCGTTGGGACGTAGCTCCTGATGAAGTTGACGGGCTTATAGTTGAAGTCGGCGAGTCCGATTTGGGCGTTTTTGGCAAAGTCGAGGACGACGGGGCCCGGGCGTCCGGTTCGGGCGATGAAGAAGGCGCGGGCGACGGCCCAGGCGACGTCTTCTGGTCGGCGGATCTGGTAGCTCCATTTGGTTATGGGGAGTGTCATGCCGAGGACGTCGGTCTCCTGGAAGGCGTCGAACCCGAGGAGGGAGGCTCCCACTTGTCCGCTGATTACGACGAGGGGAGTCGAATCCATCATCGCGTCGGCGATGCCCGTGATGGCGTTTGTGGCGCCTGGGCCAGAGGTCACGAAGACGACACCTGGCCTCCCGCTCACTCGGGCGTAGCCCTGCGCGGCGTGGACCGCTCCTTGCTCGTGGCGGACGAGGATGTGGCGGAGCTGTTGTTGGAAGTCGTAGAGAGTGTCGTAGACGGGCATGATGGCGCCGCCGGGGTAGCCGAAGATGGTGTCGACCCCTTCGGCCATCAGGGAGCGGATCAGGATCTCGGATCCTGGCATGCTCTGCCCGATTTTTTGCTGTTCTGCCATCTGGAGGGTTTGGAGGTTTGGGTATACTGTTCTTTTGTGGAGAGTCTGGAGGCGTGGTTAGTCGATGACTCGCGCGGCGCCCTTGTCGGCTGAGCTGACCATGGAGGCGTAGGCACGGAGGGCTTTGGAGACTTCGCGTTGGCGCACTGGGGGTGTGAAGGCTTTCTTGCCTCGCTTCATCTCCTCGTCGCGGCGCGCCTGGAGCTGCTCGTCGGTGAGGCGGACGTTGATTGAGCGGTTGGGGATGTCGATCTCGATGATGTCGCCGTCGCGGACGAGTCCGATGTTGCCTCCGGCTGCCGCCTCGGGCGAGATGTGGCCAATGGAGAGGCCCGATGTGCCTCCCGAGAAGCGCCCGTCGGTGATTAGCGCGCATTCTTTGCCGAGGTGCATGCTCTTGATGTAGGATGTCGGGTAGAGCATCTCCTGCATTCCGGGGCCGCCTCGTGGCCCTTCGTAGGCTATGACGACGACGTCGCCGCTCTTTATCTTGCCGCCGAGGATGCCTTCGCAGGCGGCCTCTTGAGAGTCGAATACTTTGGCGGGGCCGGAGAATTTCCAGATTTTCTCGTCGACTCCTGCTGTCTTGATGACGCAGCCGTCTTGGGCGATGTTGCCGAATAGGACTCCCAGGCCGCCGTCTTTGGTGTAGGCGTGGTCGAGGTCGCGGATGCAGCCCTCGGCTCGGTCGGTGTCGAAGGCCTCGTAGTAGTTGTTTTGGGCGCCGAGCTGGATGCAGTATTTGCCGCCGGGGGCGGCTTTGTATTTGGTCTTGGCGCTGACGGAGGCTTTGGGGCTGAGGATTGAGTATTGCTCAATGGCCTGCCTGAGCGTCAGGCCGTCGACACGTTTGAGGTTGGTGTCGACGAGTCCTCCTTTGGCCAGCTCTCCCATGATTCCGATGACGCCGCCGGCCCGGTTGACGTCTTGGATGTGGTATTTCTGGGTGTTGGGCGCGACTTTGCATATGCATGGGACCTTGCGGCTGAGCTGGTCGATGTCGGCCATCTTGAAGTCGACCCCTCCCTCGTAGGCCACGGCCAGGAGGTGGAGGACGGTGTTGGTGGAGCCGCCCATGGCGATGTCGAGTGTCATGGCGTTGAGGAAGGCCTGGCGGGTGGCGATGCTGCGTGGCAGTACGGAGTCGTCGGCGTCGCGGTAGTATTTGAAGGTGTTGTCGACAATCTGCCGCGCGGCGTCGGCGAAGAGCTGTTTGCGTTTCTCGTGTGTGGCGACGATGGTGCCGTTGCCTGGGAGCGAGAGTCCGATGGCCTCGGTGAGGCAGTTCATGGAGTTGGCTGTGAACATTCCGGAGCAGGAGCCGCAGGTGGGGCAGGCGTGGTTTTCGACCTCGGCGACCTCGTCGTCGGAGAGTGTGCGGTCGGCGCTCTTGATCATGGCGTCGATGAGGTCGAGTTTGGCGTTGCCGAGGACGCCGGCCTCCATGGGGCCTCCGGAGCAGAAGACTGCTGGTATGTTGAGCCTCATGGCGGCTATGAGCATTCCGGGTGTTATCTTGTCGCAATTGGAGATGCAGATCATGGCGTCGGCCTTGTGGGCGTTGACCATGTATTCGACGCTGTCGGCGATGACGTCGCGCGAGGGGAGCGAGTAGAGCATGCCGTCGTGGCCCATGGCGATGCCGTCGTCGACGGCTATGGTGTTGAACTCAGCGGCGTAGCACCCTCGTTTCTCGATTTCAGACTTGACGTACTGACCAATCTCGTGGAGGTGGGTGTGGCCCGGGACGAACTGTGTGAAGCTGTTGACGATGGCGATGACGGGTTTGCCCATCATCTCGCGCTTCATTCCGTTTGCCACCCAGAGGGCGCGGGCCCCTGCCATGCGCCGCCCTTCGGTTGTGGCGGCGCTACGGAGCTTGATCTTGTATTGGTTCTCGTCTGCCATGACTGTGTTTTTTTTGATGCTTATGGTTTCGTTTTGTCCTTTTGTCTTGGAAGTTTTGCGGTGTCGGGGGGGGGTGGTAAGGAATCTCCCTATACGAAAGAAGCCCCTCTCACGGTGAGAAGGGCTTCTTTTTATATGTCGTGCCGCCTGGCATTCGCACACTCCTCACCGCTTCTCATGTTCGTAGCACAAGAAGAATAAGAATCACTCGAAGAAGGGAGGATATGTTGAACGCGCTGGTCATTCATTGCTTCTTTTGATGAGCGCAAATATAGTGAACATCTTGTTAAAAAAAAGCTCTTCGGGGGATAAAGTTTCAAGTTTTTCGCCCTTTGCTAACCAACTCGAGACATATTAACAATGAATGTGAATCGGGTCGCACCCGCTGTTAAAGGGGCGCAACTTAGGCCTAAAGATTCCACAAGCGGGGAAATAGCCCTGGAATCGGGAAAACAAGGCGAATGACGCTGCTCGATACGCGAGGCCGAACCGTGGCCGCGACGAGAAATTTCATGATTTATGCTTATTTCTCACCTTGCTATGCCTAAATTTGACTGATTTTTACGCCCGACGCCGTCCCTCGGGCAATCCACCTCCCATATAAAGATGACGCAGTTTACCCACCTTCACGTCCACTCCCACTATTCCGTGCTCGACGGGATGAGCAAAGTGCCGGAGATTGTCGACAAGTGCATGGCCAGCGGCATGTACGCCGTCGCCCTGACGGATCACGGAGTGATGTACGGTATCAAGGAGTTTCACGACTACTGCGCGAAGGTGAACGGCAAGACTCGCGACGCCATCAAGGAGCAGCTCTCCATTGCCGACGACGAGAGCCGCCCGGCTGATGAACGCGACGCCGCCCGCGCCAAAGCCGAGGAGCTCAAGGGCAGAATCTTCAAGCCCATCTTCGGCGTCGAGGCCTACTGCGCGCGGCGCACTATTGCCGACAAGGACAAGACCGTCAAGATGAAAGACCCCGAGACGGGCGAGGAGAGCCTCATGGACCGCAGCGGGTGGCACCTGATACTCCTGGCCAAGAACAAGACGGGCTACTTCAACCTCTGCAAGCTCGTCTCAATCTCGTGGACCGAAGGTTTCTATGGCAAGCCGCGCATCGACAAGAACCTGCTCGAGCAGTACCACGAGGGCATAATCTGCTCGTCGGCGTGCCTCGCGGGCGAGGTCCCGCAGCTCATCATGGGGCGGAGGATGGACGAGGCCGAAAAGACCGTCAACTGGTTCAAGGGCGTCTTTGGCGACGACTATTACCTTGAGATTCAGCGGTTCCCGTGTCTGGGCGACAATCCGGCTCGCGACGTCTGGGAGAGGCAGCAGGCCGTCATACCCTTCATCATGGAGCTGGGGCGTAAGACGGGCGTCAAGGTCATAGCCACCAACGACAGCCACTTCCTCAACAAGGACCTGGCCGACGCCCACGAGAGGCTCATATGCCTCTCCACCAACCGCACCCTGGCCGACGGCTCGCGCCTCTTCTACACGAAACAGGAGTGGCTCAAGACTCCCGACGAGATGGCTGCCGTGTTCTCGGACCTTCCCGAGACGCTGGCCAACACCATGGAAATCGCCGCCAAGGTGGAGG
>JAFPDB010000181.1 GCA_017390085.1 Bacteroidales bacterium
GCGCGAGCTCTCGACTCCCCTTTTCCGCAACGCGTCGGCCACCATCTTGGCGCGAGCCAAACCGACACGGTAATTCACGGGGTCTGTACCCTTGTTGCAAGTGTGTCCGATGACGTAGACATTGTAATCTTCGTTATCGACAAGCAACTCGGCTATCCTGTCTACAACAGCCTCAATCTCAGGACTTAGGGACGAGCCGCCGAGCGGGAAAGCCAGTTGTCCTGCCTCATTGATCCGCGTCTGAAGGTCGTCGACGACGACGCGGGGCACGGAATCGAGCCTTACGACTGAATATAGAGTGTCGGCAAAGACGGGCAGCTCGAGCTCGGGCGAGACAGACTCTGCGGACTCGACAGGCGGGACGGCCTCGAAGGGCGTAGTCTTTGCGGCGGCGCGGGGGTGACTCGGAAGCGGATTTCGCCCTTTCTTCTTACGGCGCCCTACGGGGAGGCACAAAGAGAACCCGGCGCCAGCGATAAGGGGACGGACGGCTTGACAGGACGACGTGTGTAGAACGCTGTTATAGCGAGCGTTGGAATAGCCGTCGGCGCTCAGGCAATCGGGGTCGTATTGAGGGGCGTAACAGCCTTTGCGGATGTCGCTCAACGAGCCTCGCACGAAAGCGGAGAGGGCAAGAGACGCGCCTCTCGGGAGAGTAAGTAGCGCGCCGACCTCGCCACCCGCGGCTGGCGAGACCTTGTGCACGTTGAGAGGGCCGTCGGCAAGCGCATTGACCGAATAGAAGCCATTTATCGGCATATCGTAGAGCGTGAGATTGTACTTCTCGTAGAAGCCCTCGGTGGATATCCGCCCTCCGTCGACCTCATATTTGGCGGAGCAATTGAACGCCGCGGCCACGTAGGCGTTGGCGAAGATAGCGCATCGGCGCGAGGTGAAAGCCCGGCATGAGACTCGGAGTGGCAAATCGGCCGAAGTGACGGACTGACGCTCTTCGATGCCGGAGAGCGAAGTGTGGTGCTCATAGGCTTCCCCGTCCTTGTCGACGGCATTTGACTCGACGAGAAAAGATGAGTTGTGCGTCTTCATGCTCCACGTCGAGATGGCGATACCAGAGCCTATGGCCCAATGGATGTTGAGCCAAAAATCGTAGGACAGGTGTGCTCGCCAAGCCATTGAACCTTTGGTGCTTGCGCCATCGACGTTTGCGGGAAAAGACCAAGCCGCGCCGGCCCCAGCGCCTAGCGAGTGGCGGCTCGGGACAGAATCCGCAGACAAGGTGTTTGGGAAAGCTGAATGCGGGAGAAGCGTGAGTATGGCCGCCAAAAGCATAGGCAGGATCGCCTTCGGCAGGGAAAGCCCCAAAGGACACTTCGTCATCATGACCAAAGGTGTGGGTTAAAGAAATGAGCCGAACTGCGTGTGGCAATCCGGCTCTTGACCAGTACCGACTCCCGGGCTTGAACCGGGGACCTTGTGATTATGAATCACACGCTCTGACCAGCTGAGCTAAGTCGGCAAGAAAGTGAAATTTAGTACCGACTCCCGGGCTTGAACCGGGGACCTTGTGATTATGAATCACACGCTCTGACCAGCTGAGCTAAGTCGGCAAGAATAAGTGCAAGTCAGAAGAGAGACCCCCCTTTCCTGAATTGCGTTGCAAAGTTATATCTCTTTTTCGGAATATCAATAGGAGCCAGACGAAAAAAAAAGTGCAGTGGGATGTTTGACGGAAAGAAACAATGCATAAATTTGCAGTCGAAATCGTGAAAGACGCAATGCGGTAATAGCTCAGTTGGTAGAGCATTGGCTTCCCAAGCCGAGGGTCGCGGGTTCGAGTCCCGTTTACCGCTCAAAGACAAAAGGCGGCGTCGCCCCGAAAAGGATGCGAACAGGGTGACAAAATAAAGAGCCGCCTCCTTCAGAAAAACGATGATGAACAAGAGAGGCGACGTGCGTCGTACTGCCGGCGAAGCAAGGGCTTCGCGCCATTGCGGGGTCGCTTTGGGCGAGAGACTTAGAATCGCCACCCCCCTATCCCTTCCTCAAGAGCCTTAAAGAGACAAAAGTCATCATTATACCCTTTCCTCTTTTCTAAAACGATTCACCTTTGAAACTTATTGTAAAGACCTTCGGCGGCATAGAACCATTGTTGGCCAAGGAGTTGGAGCAACTGGGCGCGACGAGCATAGACGTGCAGCGGCGTCTGGTAAACTGCGAAGGCGACAGAGAGACGTTGTATAAACTCTGCTACCGTTCCCGCTTTGCCGTGCGCGTGATGATCTCGCTAAAGGAATTTCCGGCAGCAAACGAGAACGATATTTATAAGAACGTCAGGACTATAGCGTGGCACGAGCTGCTAAAAGAAAACTCGACTTTTTGCGTGGACCACGTGACGTACAGCCAAGTTATGAACGACTCGGCATACGTGGCCCAGAAGGTCAAGGAGGCCGTAATCGACGAAATGATGGAGGCCACGGGCTCGCAGCCATACGAGAATCCGGGCGACCCCGATTACATGATAAACGTCCACGTGACCGACGAGCGCGTCTCGGTGAGCCTCGACGCCACTGGCACACCCCTTGACCGCCGCGGCTACCGCCCCGACGGCATAGACGCCGCCACGAACGAAGTCTTGGCAGCGGCGCTTGTTGAACTATCGGGCTGGCAGCCCTCGCAAGCGCTGATTGACCCGATGTGCGGAGCCGGCACGATATGCATCGAGGCCGCCATGAAGGCCCGCAACATCCCAGCCGCATTCTACCGCAAATACTCGTTCTGCTTTGAGAACTTCAAAGACTTCGACGCCGAGCTCTGGAAAAAGGTGAAGGAGGAGGCCGACGGGATGCGAAACACCGTGCGCCTCAGCATTGTGGGCAGCGACATCGACACCGACGCTACCGACATAGCCAAGACGTCGACCTTGGAGATGCGGCTGACGACAGACGTCCGCATAAACCGCAGGAGCGTAAGGGAACAGACCCGCATGACGCAAGAGGGCGTCGTGATCACGTGTCCGCCGACGGACCCGGAACAGACGCGCCGCGGGCTTCCCGACTTTTATAAGGAGGCGACTTACTACCTGTCGCACAACTTCCCTGACCATGACGTTTGGATTTATAGCACCGACGCGGACGCGATGGACGCCATACCATTCGACGCGGAGCGTGAGCTTGAGGTGAGGGACGGCTTCTTCAACTTGTACCCTTTCTAAAAGAGACGCTTTAGGAGGCATATCACCCCGGGGCGGAAGGATGTCCCCGGGGATTTTTATGCCCATAGGGCTCATGGGGCATGCAGGGCGTGAGGCTTGGCACAAAGTGATTGCAAAGCTTGACGAAAATTGCAAAGCCGGGTGGTCAATTTGTGGGCTGAAATGTCATGCGGCGGTAAATAAATCGGGGAGAATATTCAATAAGCGTATTGCAAAACTGAGTGTAACGGGAATGTAA
>JAFPDB010000182.1 GCA_017390085.1 Bacteroidales bacterium
TAATGAAACTGACACTTTCCGCCTCCCACTCTGTGGCTCACCCTCATCACCACCATCATCGCCAGATGACGGCGGGTGAGTGGCTCTAATGCCAATGCCGGGAAGATTCAAGCAACGAGGACTAAAAACTTCAGATAGCAGAAAACTTCACGAGGCTCACCCCGCCAAAAGCAGGGTGGGCCTCCTTGTTTAAACCCTACCCAAACACCCGAAAAACAAAAACAAAAAGACATACACAACATGACTACACTCCGCATCGCGGTCCAGACCAAAGGACGTCTCTACGAAGAAACAATGACCATGCTCGCCGAGAGCTCCATCAAAATCGAGCAGACCAAACGTACCCTGCTCGTCCCCGCCAAAAACTTCCCCGTCGAGATTCTCTACCTCCGCGACGACGACATCCCACAGGCCGTCGCCTCCGGCATCGCGGACGTCGGCATCGTCGGAGAGAACGAGTTCGAGGAGAGGCAAGAAGACGCCGTCATCGTCAAACGACTCGACTTCAGCAAGTGCCGACTCTCACTCGCCATACCCAAAGCCTTCGAGGTCGAATACCGCGCCCGCGGCCTCAAATGGTTCGACGGGAAGAAAATCGCGACATCCTACCCCGCCATCCTCAAGAAATTCCTCAAAGCCAACGACATCAAAGCCGATGTCCACGTCATCACGGGCTCCGTCGAAATCGCGCCGGGCATCGGGCTGGCCGACTCCATTTTCGACATCGTAAGCTCAGGCTCCACCCTCGTCAGCAACAACCTCGTAGAGGTCGAAGTCGTCATGAAGTCCGAGGCCGTGCTCATCGGCAATAAGGCTCTCACTCCCGAGAAGAAAGCCATACTCGACGAGATAATCTTCCGCTTCGATTCCTACAAAAACGCCGAAGGCAAAAAATACATCGTCCTCAACATCAAGACCGAGAAACTCCCCGAGGTCGCAAAACTCCTCCCCGGCCTCAAAGCTCCAACTGTCACAGCCCTCGAGACGCAAGGATGGAGCTCCGTGGCCTCCGTCATCGAAGAGAAACACTTCTGGGAGATAATCGGCAAACTCAAACAGCTCGGCGCCGAAGGAATCCTCGTCATGCCAATCGAGAAAATGATCCTCTAACCAAATCCAACCCCCATGGATATTATCCGTTTCCCCGACAAAGAGCGTTGGGCGCAAATCCTCGCGCGCCCACACTTCGACAACTCTTCGCTCACGGCCACAGTCTCCGCCGTCATCGACGACGTACGGGCGAGGGGCGACGCCGCAGTCCGCGAATACGAGGCCAAGTTCGACAACGCCAACCTCGAATCCCTCCTCGTCTCCGAAGCCGAGTTCGAAGCCGCCGAGGCGCAAGTCGACGACGAGCTCCGAGGAGCCATCGTCACCGCCGCGCACAATATCGCCGCCTTCCACTCCGCGCAAGACACGCCACTCCCAAGCGTCGAGACCATGCCCGGAGTCCGGTGCTGGCAACAAGCCGTCCCCATCGACCGCGTCGGACTCTACATACCCGGAGGCACGGCCCCACTGTTCTCGACTGTCCTCATGCTCGCACTCCCCGCCAAACTCGCGGGATGCCCGCAAATCGTCATGTGCACGCCACCGCGACCCGACGGCACGGTCAACCCCATCGTCGCCTACGCCGCCAAAGTAGCAGGAGTCTCCAAACTCTACAAGATTGGTGGAGTGCAGGCCATCGCCGCCATGGCCTACGGCACCGAGTCCGTCCCACGAGTCTACAAAATATTCGGCCCGGGCAACCAATACGTCACGGCTGCCAAGCAAATCGTAAGCCTAAGCCAAGTCGCCATCGATATGCCAGCCGGCCCATCCGAGGTCGAGGTCATCGCCGACGAGACAGCCAACCCGCGATTCGTCGCCGCCGACCTACTCAGCCAAGCCGAGCACGGTGCCGACAGCCAGGCCATCCTCATAACCTCATCGCCCGACCTCGCCCAAAAAGTCAGCGACGAGGTCGAACGCCAACTCGACGAGCTAAGCCGACGAGAGCTCACAGCCAAGAGCCTTCAGCACTCCAAAATCATCGTCGTCAGGAATCTCGACGAGGTCATCGACATCACCAACGACTACGCCCCAGAGCACCTCATCATCCAGACCGCAGACCCACGCGCCATCGCCGACCAGATTCGCAACGCCGGATCCCTCTTCCTCGGACACCTCACTCCCGAGAGCGCGGGCGACTACGCCAGCGGAACCAACCACACCCTCCCAACAAGCGGCTACGCCCACGCTTACAACGGCGTCAACCTCGACAGCTTCCGCAAGAAGATGACCTATCAGGAGATAACTCCAGAAGGCATCCGCAATATAGCCTCCACTGTCGAAGTCATGGCCCGCAACGAGCAGCTCACGGCCCACGAGGCAGCCATGCGATTCCGCAGGCAAGACGTCGAGGCGCGATCTTCCGCCGACAACCAACCCTCTTTCGACCCCCTGAGACTCGTCCGCCCCAACATCGCCGCCCTCAAACCCTACGCCTGCGCGCGCACCGAGTTCAAAGGCAAGGCCAAAGTCTTTGTCGACGCCAACGAAAACCCCTACACCAACGGCGTCAACCGCTACCCCGACCCCTTCCAGACAGCAATCAAGGCCAAGCTCGCCAAAATCAAGGGAGTCGCCGAGGACCAAATCGTCCTCGGCAACGGCTCCGACGAGCCCATCGACCTAATCTACCGCATCTTCTGCCGCCCACGGATCGACAATGTCGTCGCCATCGAGCCAACCTACGGCATGTACCGCGTCCAGGCCGACATCAACGACGTCGAGTACCGCACCGTCAACCTCGACAACGATTTCAGCCTCAACGCCGACAGGCTCCTCGCCGCCACCGACGCGCAGACCAAGGTCGTATGGCTCTGCTCGCCAAACAACCCCTCCGGCAATCTCCTCAACCAGGCGCAAATCCGAAGGGTCGTCGAGCAGTTCCGAGGAATCGTCGTCATCGACGAGGCCTACATCGACTTCGCGCCCGAAGCCTCATGGCTCGCGCAGCTCAACAACCACCCCAACCTCATCGTACTCCAGACTTTCTCCAAGGCCTGGGGACTCGCGGGTGTCAGGTGCGGTCTCGCCTTCGCCTCGAGGCAGATCATCCAGCTTTTCAACAACGTCAAATACCCCTACAACGTCAACTGCCTTACGCAGGAGCGAGTCCTCAAAGCACTCGACAACATACAAGAGAAAGACGAGCACGTCAAGGTCATCATCGCAGAGCGCCGACGAATGGCCGAGGCCTTCGCCAACCTCCCTACCGTCCAAGGGGTCTACCCCTCCGACGCCAATTTCCTGCTCGTCCATTTCGACGACGCCACCCGGGTCTACAAGAACCTTCTCGCCATGGGAATCGTCACGCGCAATCGCCATCGAGTCACGCTTTGCGCCAACTGCGTCCGTATAACAATCGGCATGCCATCCGAAAACGACGAGGTACTCAAAGCTCTACAGACTCTCTAAAAAACTCCACCAATGCCAAGACGCGTACTTTTCATAGACCGCGACGGGACGCTCGTCAAAGAGCCACCTTCCGAAGAGATCCGCTCTTTCGCCGACATCGAGTTCGTCCCCGGTGCCATCCGAAACCTCGCCTTCATCCGCTCACACACCGATTTCGAGTTCGCGCTCGTCTCCAACCAAGACGGACTCGGCACTCCCGACTACCCCAAGCCCCTTTTCGACACTCTCCATAACTTCATCATGGAAACCTACAGGGGCCAAGGCGTCACCTTCGACGCCCAGTTCATCGACTGCCACACTCCCGAAGACAACCACCCCAACCGCAAACCCGGAACGGGAATGCTCACCGCCTACACCGACGGATCAGTCGACATGGACGAGTCCTACGTCATTGGCGACCGCGAGACCGACGCGCAGCTCGCCCGAAACCTCGGATGCCGAGCCATAATCCTCGCCAATCCCGCGCTCACCAGCCGCGACCCACAGAACAGCTTCTCCGCCCGTGTCCCCGACTCCCCCGACGAGCGGGTCTCCTACGTCCAGTCATGGGACCAGGCCGCAGAGATCCTCTACGCCGGACGACGAGCGGCCCAGGTCCGGAGGACGACCAAGGAGACAGACATCGACGTCCGTATCGACCTCGACGGCACCGGCAAGTGCCAGATAAACACAGGGCTCGGCTTCTTCGACCATATGCTCGAGCAAATAGGCAAACACTCCGCCTCCGACCTCACCGTCACCGTCCACGGCGACCTCAATGTCGATGAGCACCACACCATCGAGGACACGGCCCTCGCGCTCGGCGAAGCCATCCGAAAGGCCCTTGGCGACAAACGCGGTATCACGCGCTACGGCTATTGCCTCCCCATGGACGACTGCCTCTGCCAAGTGGCCATCGATTTCGGAGGCCGACCATGGCTCGTCTTCGACGCCACGTTCAACCGAGAGAAGATTGGAGACATGCCAACCGAGATGTTCCTCCATTTCTTCAAAAGCCTCTCCGACGCCGCCATGATGAACCTCAACATCAAGGCCGAAGGCCAAAACGAGCACCACAAAATCGAGGGCATTTTCAAGGCCCTCGCACGCTCCATCAAGATGGCCAAGGCCCGCGACATTGAGAATTTCCAGCTCCCCAGCACCAAAGGCGCCCTATGACCAGCCAACCCGAGATTCTACATCTCGACAACACGACCTCAACCTCCGACCTCCTCCGCCAAATGGCGGCACAAGGACTCGCCGACCGCGACTTCACAACCGTCGTGGCCGACTTCCAGACCAACGGGCGAGGCCAAGTCGGTAACCATTGGGAGAGCGAGCCTGGCGCCAACCTCCTACTCTCCACAATCTTCCATCCCATCCGCTGCGACGTGGCGCGACAGTTCATGATTTCCATGGCTGTCGCGCTCGCCGTGCGCGATGTCCTCGCGGCGCTACTTCCCAACCCGGCCGACGTGAAGGTCAAGTGGCCAAACGATGTCTACGTCGCCGATTCCAAAATATGCGGCATACTCGTCGAGAACCAGCTCTCCGCCAGGCATATAGCCTACTCCATCATCGGCATCGGCCTCAACGTCAATCAGGTAGAGTTCCACCGCGCGCCAAACCCCACCTCCATCCGGCTCCTGACCTCATCCGCCACTCCTCTCCACACCCTTACAGCCGACCTCCTCCGCGCGCTGCGCCTCCGCCTCGATTCCGTCTCCCAATCCCTTGACAGCCAGCTCCTCGCCGACTATTGGGCCGCACTCTATCGCGCCGACGCCCGCTTCCATGACTTCGCCACGTCCTCCGGGCGCTTCTCCGCGCGCATCGTCAGCGTGGCCCCCGACGGACGGCTCACCCTCGAGATGCCCGACTCCGAGCGACGGGCCTTCCTCTTCAAGCAAGTCGAGTTCGTCATCCCCACCGCCGCCGGCGACATCACGCCCAACCTCTGAGCCCCCGCCGCCATTCGCCCCGACGGCCACAAACCGACAGGAAAGGGCCGCGCCCGCCCGAAAAACATTTCACCCTTTTCTTCCCATATTCTTTCCCCAAAAGCCTAACTTTGCCAATCACACGCAAAAAAAACGGGCTTACACAATGGCTAAACTATTCCTGGCCGTAGCGGCGCTTCTCGCCGTAGCGCTCGCCCTCTTGGCAATCAACATCATCATCCGCAAGGATGGAACTTTCCGCTCCGAAGACGTCGGAGCCAACAAAGCCATGAGGCAGAGGGGGATACATTGCTACCGAGCGCAAGACAAAATCGAGCAACGCGACAGGAGCTCCATCAACGATATGCAGAAATGAGCAAGAAAAAACAAACTCCAAAGAGCTCCCCAATCCCCGAAGGCGAGACCTGGCTCGGCAACATCATCGACCGCCACGCCGATTTCCTGGCCTACGCCCTCACGGCCCTCACGGCCCTCATGGCGCTCTTGCTCTTCAACGCACGCATGAGCGAGGGCGGCGACGACAGCAGCTACATTTGCCGAGCTCTCGATTTCATCGATCAGGGCCGCTACCCCGACTACCAAGGGCCTCTCTACCCACTCTTCCTCGCGCCTTTCATCGCCCTGACGGGCGGGGTCGATGTCATAGGGCTAAAGTTCACATCCTACGCCCTCATCGTCCTCGGGCAACTCGCCATGTACCTCTCCCTCAAGAGGTTCGCCTCGCCTCGTCTCCTGCTCTCCGTCATGCTCCTCATGGCTGTGAATCTCTGGTTCGTCCAGTTCGGAAGCCTTACATATAGCGAACCCTTTTTCATCCTCTTCCAATGGCTCCTCGTCTGGGGGCTCCTCCGACTCGACGCCACTGTCGCCAACACCCGCCGCCACGCCATCGTCTGGGGGCTTGTCGTAGGCGCGGCCGTGGTGCTCGCGGCCCTTGTCCGCACAGCCGGCTTCGGTTTCGGAGTCGCGGCAGTGGCCTTCCTGCTCGTCAGGAGGCGTTGGGCCGCCACCATCTCAGTCGCGGCCTCCATCGTACTTTTCTTTGGACTCTGGATCGCCATCCGCACCGCCGTATGGGGCCACGTCAAGACCGACGACAAGCAGCTCAACTCCCTGCTCCAAGTCGACCCCTACGACCCCGCGGAAGGTCTCGAGACCCCGCAAGGCTTCGTCAATCGCTTTGTCGGAAACTCAAACCTCTACATCTCAAAACATTACGTCAAGATGCTCGGCCTCAAAGACCCCGACAGCCGAGAAACGTCGCCTCTGCAAACCGTCATCCTCTACGCCCTCTTCCTTTGGGGAGCCTACGTGGCCTACAAGAAAAACAGGGCAATCCTCCTCATCGCCATACTCGCCGCCACGATGCTGAGCCTCACCTTCTTCTCCCTCCAAACACTCTGGGACCAATACAGGCTCATACTCCCCTACGTCGCCCTAATGCACATAGTCCTCCTCTACGCGCTGGCCGACCTCGTCAGGCGGCTCACCCGACGTCACAAGATGAAGGTCATGGCCCTCGTGGTTCTCGTCCCTTCGGCCATACTTTTCTCGCGCTCCGCCGCCCAGATGGACCTCCTCACGCTCCGCAAAAACCTATCCTCCGACCCTCTCGCCGGCTACACTCCCGACTGGTACCACTACCTCTCCATGTGCCAATCCGTGGCAGAACTCACGCCCGACGCCTACGTGGCCTGCCGCAAACCCAACATGGCGCGCATCTACGCCGGAGGACGTAAGTTCTACGGCATCTACACCATACCATCCGACGACCCCGACGTCCTCGTCGCCAACCTCAAGAACCACGGCGTGACCCACATCATCATCGGAAGCCTCAGGCGCGACCCCGCGCAAGCCGGACTCGGGGTCATCAACACCATCCACCGCTACGTCAACTTCATCATACAGAAATACCCCGGCTTCATTGAGCAAGTAGCCGTACAAGGAACTACCGACACCGAGCCCGCAGCACTCTTCAAGCTCCACTACGAGTACGCCACACCGCGGTAGTAGAACAACCTCACAACACAGATGTACGAAGAAAAACTTCAATACTTCCAAAAGGCGGCCAAGAACTGGAGACGCTACCGCCAGAGCCGTTCCTACTACTGGAACCAGATAACGCGGTTCATCTCATTCTACCTCAACGACTCGCAAAGCGTCATTGAGATAGGATGCGCCACCGGCGAGACCATCGCGCAAGTACCCGCACGCCGACGCGTCGGCATCGACTTCTGCGACGAGCTCATCCAGCAAGCCCGAGTCGCCCACCCCGACGTCGAGTTCCACACCATGGCCGCCGAGAACATAAACCTCGAGGAGCAATTCGACGTCGTCATCATGTCCAACCTCACGGGCTATCTCGACGACATCGAGCTGGTTCTCAACCAGGTCCGCAAACTCTGCCACCAGCGGACACGCGTCATCATCAACACCTACAACCGCTTTTGGGAGCCCCTCATCAACGTCGCCGAGTGGCTCGGCATCAAACGCAAGAGCCCCGAGCAAAACTGGCTCTCAAAAGCCGATATGCGAAACCTCCTCTACCTCACGGGCTTCGAGGCCTACCGGACCAACAGCAATATGCTCCTCCCCTTCAGAATCCCCATCCTCGCACCCCTCTTCAACCGTTTCATATCCCACCTCCCGCTCATGGGGGCCGTGTCCCTCAACGACTACATCTTCGCGCGCCCCATGCCCGAAGACGAGACCGCCTCCGACGATTGGCGAAAACGATATTCCGTCTCCGTCGTCATACCAGCCCGAAACGAGAGCGGCAACATCAGGCAGGCCGTGAACCGCATCCCCGACATGGGATGCCATACCGAGATTATCTTCGTCGAGGGCAATTCCACCGACGACACGTGGGACGAGATTTGCCGAGTCCGAGACTTCCATCAGGGCAAGAAAGACATCAAGGCCCTAAGGCAAGACGGCAAGGGCAAGGGCGACGCCGTCCGAAAGGGCTACGAAGCCGCGCACGGCGACATCCTCATGATCCTCGACGCCGACCTCACCGTCCCGCCCGAGGACCTGCCCAAATTCTACAAGGCCATCGCCACCTCCAAGGGTGAGTTCATCAACGGAGTAAGGCTCGTCTACCCCATGGAGAAGGGTTCCATGAGGCTCCTCAACACCATCGGAAACCACTTCTTCAGCTCCCTCTTCTCCTGGATTCTCGAGACCCCAGTCAAAGACACACTCTGCGGCACCAAAGTCATGTTCCGCGACGACTACGTCCGACTGGCAAAAAACCGAGAGTTCTTCGGCGATTTCGACCCCTTCGGCGATTTTGACCTCCTCTTCGGGGCCTACAAGCTCAACCTCCGTATCGTCGACCTCCCCATACGATACCGCGAACGAAAATACGGAACCACCAATATCTCACGATTCCGCCACGGGCTGCTCCTTTTGCAAATGAGCGTCTTCGCCGCCCTCAAAATTCGTTTCCGATAATTTCCCTCAACGCGCAAAGGCAATATTCCAACGACATCAACGTATCTCTTCAAGATGCAAAACCCTAAGAAGGCCATTTTCCCAGGTTCGTTCGACCCCTTCACCGTCGGACACGAGAGCATCGTGACGCGAGGGCTCGAGGTGTTCGACAACATCGTCATAGCCGTCGGCGTCAATTCCGACAAACGATGCCTCTTCAGCGCCCAACGCAGGGTCGAGTTCATCAAGACGGTCTTCGCCGACGAGCCGAGGGTCTCCGTCAAGACCTACGACGGTCTGACCGTCGACTTTGCCCGACAGCTCGGGTGCGGACACATCATCCGAGGGCTACGAACTTCGGCCGACTTCGAGTTCGAGAGGGCCATCGCCCAGATTAACAGGCAGATGACCGGCATCGACACCGTCTTCCTCCTCACCACGCCCGAGCACACCCCCGTCAATAGCACAATCGTCCGAGACATCCTCCGCCACGGCGGAGACGCCTCACTTTTCATCCCCGAACGTATCAGAGAGCTCGTAAAATGCGCAGATTCCTGACCCTAATCGCCACACTCCTCGCCCTCGCCCCGATCGCCAATGCCGCGACCGCCATCGTCAAAGGCCACGCCAAAGGCTACGAGGGGCGAACCCTCGTCTTCCGAACCTATGCCGACCCCCTCAGCCGGCTCGCCGTCGACCTCGTCTCGACAACCGTGACGCAGGATGGCACTTTCTCCTTCGAGGCCGATGTCAACCAGGTGACACACGTCACGGTCGACCTCAGCTTCTACGTCGGGCACCTCTATCTCGAACCCTCGGCACGCTACGAAGTCTCACTACCACCTTTCCGCCTACGTCCCGACGCCGACCGTTTCAACCCCTATTACGAGCCTCGACAAGTGAGCCTCATCATCAATTCCGCCACATCGCCCCTCAACGCCGCAATCGCATCCCTCAATTCGGCATTCGCCGACATCTACTACCCATCCGCCGTGCGACTCGTCCGCAAGCACGACAGGCAACTCGCCGACAAGCTCATACTACGGCTCGATTCCGCCGTCAGGGCCATCAATTGCCAACTCCCTTTCTTCCGACAACAGGCCCAGTTCCTCCGAGCGCGCATCTACGCCACACCCCGACTCAACGCCTCGCGCCACGTCCTCGCCACTTTCTACGCCGGTAAGCCCTTGGCGCTCAACGTCCCCGCCTATTGGCAGACCATCGATATGCTCTCACCAGACATCCTAAACGTCTCGCCCTATCCCGACATAAGAAAGAGCATCAAGAAAGCCCTCAGCTCCAACTCGCCAAGCGTGGCCGAACTGTCGAGCATCCTCTCCAGCGATACGCTCTTCGCCAATTCCACTCCTCTCCGCGAGGCCCTGATTGTCAAGGCCATAACCGACGCCTACTATTCCAACGACATCTCCGAGGGACGTGCCGATTCGCTTCTCACCAAGGCCGCGCGCTCGCTCCAAACCAAGGCGGTCAGGCTCATGGCCGCCAATGTCTACGCCAAGAAAAACCGACTCCGCTCCGGTCTCCCGGCCCCCGATTTCAGCATAACCGACAACAAGGGCAAAGAGGTCAAGCTCACAGACTTCCGAGGCCGTTTCCTATACCTCTGTTTCATGCACTCCAAAAACTACGAGTGCGTCAAGGCCATGCCACTCCTCGACAACATTGCGCAGGCGCACCGAGACAATCTCGACGTGGTTTGCCTCTTCACCGACGACCAGACCGACGACCTCTTCAAGCAAGTGGCCCAAAACGGCTATCACTGGAGGGCATTATCCTACATCTCCTTCCAACGCGTCATGGCCGACTACCAAGTCGAGGCCCTCCCGACGTATTTCCTCATCGCGCCCGACGGCTGCATCGAAATCCCACAGGCCCCGGGCCCCGCCGAGAACATCGGCCCCGCCATCGCGCAAGCCATCCGACAATACATCATCTCCACCAAGCGCGGACGACCCGAGATTCCGCGCACCATCTACGACATAGCCAACGAGGCAAAACCCATCGAATGACAACACAACCCGACACTCAGCAGCCTATGGTCATTGCCCGAGGCCTCACCAAGAGCTTCGGACAACTCCAAGTTCTCCGCGGAATCGACCTGCAAATCATGAAGGCGGAGGTCGTCTCCTTAATGGGGGCGAGCGGGGCCGGCAAGACCACTCTCCTGCAAATCCTCGGAACGCTCGACCGACCAACGTCGGGTTCCGTCATCATCGACGGTGTCGACACACTCGCCCTCAAAAACAACCAGTTAGCGCATTTCCGCAACTCAAAGATTGGCTTCGTCTTCCAGTTCCACCAGCTACTCCCAGAGTTCACGGCCCTCGAGAACGTCATGCTCCCGGCTCTCATCGGAGGAACACCAAAACCACAAGCCGAGGCCAGAGCCGCCGAGCTGCTCGATTTCCTCAACCTCTCACATCGCGCCGACCATAAGCCCTCACAGCTCAGCGGCGGAGAGAAACAGAGGACCGCCATAGCGCGCTCACTCGTCAACAACCCCGCTGTCGTGTTCGCCGACGAGCCAACGGGAAATCTCGACAGCCACAACGCCGACGAGCTCCAATCCCTCTTCACCTCACTCCGACAACGCTTCGGACAGACCTTCGTCATCGTCACGCACGACGCAAGGCTCGCCGAACGATGCGACCGAATGATCCTCATTAAGGATGGCGCCGTCTATGCCGACTGAACACCTCTTCCAACTCAAGGAACTGCTCGACAGCAAAGTCGAGCTCTACGAACGCCCCGATTTCATCGCCCCGGACCCCATCTCCGTCCCACACCGTTTCTCCCGACGTCAAGACATCGAGGTGGCGGGTCTCCTTACTGCCACCATCGCCTGGGGAAACCGCAAAGCCATAGTCGCCAAAGCCCACCAGATGCTCGACAGGCTCGGAGCCGAACCTTTCGACTTCGTAATGTCGGCCTCGCCGGGGCAAATCGACTCCCTCGCCTCGTTCGTCTACCGCACCTTCCAGAAAGACGACCTGCCCTCAATGGTCCGAGGCCTCCGCTCCGCATACCAGTCTTCTCAAAACCTCTCCCTCGAAGACGTTTTCGCCCCCAGGCAGGGCGAGACGCTCCGCGACTCCATAGCGCGTTTCCGCGCGCTCATGGCCCCAGCCATGGCGCAGAGGTCGCTCAAGCACATCGCCGATACCCGCCGAGGAGCCGCCGCCAAGCGCATATGCATGTTCCTCCGCTGGATGGTGCGACCTTCCGCCCGCGGCGTCGATTTCGGGCTTTGGGACAAGATTTTGCCAAGCCAACTCGTCATCCCCCTCGACGTCCATAGCGGCCGAACCGCCCGCACCCTCGGGCTGCTATCGCGAAAACAAGACGACTGGCTCGCCGCCGCGCTGCTCACCGACAAGCTACGCCTTTTCGCTCCCGCCGACCCCGTGCGCTACGATTTCGCGCTCTTCTCCATCGGCATCGTCGAGGGTGGGGTGGGGGGCGCGCCCCTCGTCCCTTAGCCGCGCCTCCGCGTCCCTTATGGGCGCTCGCCAGAGAAAAATGAAAACACGGGATTGCGCCGCCCGCAACACCCTTTCCGCTCTTTATCCTATCTTTGCCAAAGGCTAAGGACTGGCGAAAAAACGCCCCACCTGCACCCACTAACCGCGTAACAACCAAAAACCATTCAAACAATGTCCAAGATAAATAAGGAAGACGCCCTACGATACCATTCCGAAGGACGCCCCGGCAAAATCGAGGTCATCCCCACCAAACCCTACAGCTCCCAACGCGACCTCTCGCTCGCCTACTCGCCCGGAGTCGCCGAGCCTTGCCTCGAAATCCAAAAAGACCCAGAACTCGCCTACGAGTACACTGACAAGGGCAACCTCGTGGCCGTCATATCCAACGGCACTGCCGTCCTCGGTCTCGGCAATATCGGTGCCGTAAGCGGAAAACCCGTCATGGAGGGCAAAGGGCTACTCTTCAAGATTTTCGCAGGCATCGACGTCTTCGACATTGAGGTCGACGAGAAAGACCCCGAAAAATTCATACAAGCCGTCAAAGCCATATCCCCCACCTTCGGAGGCATCAACCTCGAAGACATCAAAGCCCCCGAGTGTTTCGAGATCGAGACCCGCCTCAAAGCCGAACTCGACATCCCCGTCATGCACGACGACCAGCACGGAACAGCCATCATCTCCGCCGCTGGCCTCCTCAACGCGCTACAAATCGTCGGCAAGAAGATTGAAGACGTGCGCGTCGTCGTCAACGGAGCAGGGGCCGCAGCCATATCCTGCACCCGACTCTACCAGAAACTCGGTGTCCGACGCGAAAATGTCGTCATGCTCGACTCCCGAGGACCCATCAAAATCGACAGGCCAGGACTGACCGATCAGAAGAGGGAGTTCGCCACGACGCGCGACGTCAACACCCTCGCCGAGGCCGTCAACGGCGCCGACGTCTTCCTCGGGCTATCAGTCGCCGGAGTCCTGACACAAGACATGGTCCGCACCATGGCCAAAGACCCCATCGTCTTCGCGCTCGCAAACCCCGAACCCGAAATATCCTTCGAAGACGCCATGGCAAGCCGACCCGACATCATCTTCGCCACCGGACGCTCCGACCATCCCAACCAAATCAACAACGTTCTCGGCTTCCCCTACATCTTCCGAGGGGCACTCGACGTTAGGGCCAGGGCCATCAACGAGGAGATGAAGGTCGCTGCCGTCAAATCCATCGCCGAGCTCACCCGCAAGGCGGTCCCCGATGTCGTCAACGCCGCCTATGGCATGAAACGAATCAGCTTCGGACGCGACTACATCGTCCCCAAAGCACTCGACCCGCGCCTCCTCACCACCGTCGCCCCAGCCGTCGCCAAGGCCGCCATGGAAAGTGGAGTCGCACGAAAGAACATCGACGATTGGGCCGCCTACGAGCAAAAACTGCGCCACCTCATGGGCCTCGACAACAAGATGCTCAGGAGCTTCTACGACATGGCACGCCAAAACCCGAGGCGAGTCGTCTTCAGCGAAGGCAACCACGTCAATATGCTCAAGGCCGCCGCGCTGGCCCTCAGCGAAGGACTCTGCCAACCCATCCTGCTCGGCAACGAGGAGAAACTCGCCAAAATCGCCGCCGAAAACGACATAGACCTCACCGGAATCGAGATTGTCAACCTCCGCCACGACCGTGAAGAGGCCCGTCGGGCACGCTTCGCCCAAATCATGGCCGACGAGCGAGGACGAGAAGGCGCCACCTACGACGAGTACTTCGAGAAAATGTACGACCGCAACTACTTCGGCCTCATGATGGTCAAGACCGGAGCTGCCGACGCCCTGATTACCGGCGTCTACACCAAAAACGAAGACCTTGTCGAGGCCGCCAAGGAAATCATCGGAATCCGAAAAGGACTCGCACACATCGGGGCCATGCACATCCTCAACACCAAGAGAGGACCACTCTTCATGGCAGACACGCTCATCAACCGACACCCAACGACCGAAGTCCTGACCGATGTCGCAAAGCTCACCTACGACACCGTCAAGTTCTTCAACCACACCCCCGTCATGGCCATGCTCTCCTACTCCAATTTCGGCTCCACCAAAGAAGGAAGCCCCGCAAGCGTCCACAAGGTCGTACAGACACTCCACGAACGCTACCCCGACATGGTCGTCGACGGAGAGATGCAAGTCAATTTCGCACTCAACCAAGAACTCCGCGACAGCAAGTTCCCATTCTCCAAACTACGTGGCAAGAACGTCAACACGCTCGTCTTCCCCAACCTCAGCTCCGCTAACACCGCCTCAAAGCTACTCCTCGAAATGGGTGTAGGAGACATCCTCGGACCCATACAAATGGGCCTCCGAAAACCCATCCACTTCCTCGACATCGAGAGCTCCGTCCGCGACATCGTCAACATGACGGCCGTCGCCGTCATCGACGCCGCAGTCCAAGAAAAACGCGACAACCTCGACCTCGACAACTGACCCCAAGCCCCAAAGGCTCCAACAACGTGCGCCCGCCACACCCACGAGTGGCGGGCGCACGTTATCCACCCTCCCCCCCCAAAAAAAAAATACACCTCCGCCTCCCCCAAAAAGCACACGTCCCAAGCCGTCGTTTTACCACCACGCCTTATTGCGTTTTTCGATTGATTTTTATAGCTTTGCCGCCGATTTTGTAATTATTAAGATATAGAGCAAATCATAATATGGCAACTACTGCAGACTTCCGCAACGGCATGTGCATCGAGTACAACGACCAGCTGTACTACATCGTCAAGTTCCTCCACGTCAAGCCTGGCAAAGGACCCGCTTTCGTCCGCACAACACTCAAGAACGTCAAGACCGGCAAAGTCATCGACAACACTTTCAACTCCGGCGTCAAAATCAACGAGGCCAGAGTCGAGCACCGCCAGTACCAGTTCACCTACAAGGACGCCCAGGGCTACCACCTCATGAACTCCGAGACCTACGAGGAAATCGTCATGGAAGAAAGCCAAATCCCCAACGCTGACCTCATGAAAGAGGGCGAAAGCATCGAGGTCGTCGTACACGCCGAGACCGAGACAGTCCTCACCGCCGAGCTCCCGCCATTCATGACCTTCGAGATCACCTACACAGAGCCAGGTGTACGTGGCGACACCTCCTCCACCACCTCCCTCAAGCCCGCAACCATCGAGACCGGTGCCACAATCATGGTTCCCCTCTTCGTCAACCAGGGCGACAAAATCAAAGTCGACACCCGCGACCGCTCATACGTCGAGCGCGTCAAATAGCAACATCTCGCCTGACCCGACGACCGGGCAGACCACAATGAACCTCTTAGCCGCGGGCGCCCCCAAGCCTCGCGGCTTTCTTGAATGCCATAACCGACCTCACTCTCACAACTCCCCTAACAAGAGAGACTATGCCCACCGACAGAAACGTTGTCCGACTCTACAAAGAGAAAATGAACCTCCTCCTCGAGGTCGCACAGACCGTCAACGAGGATAGTTCAGTCGAAGACCTCATGGCCGAATTCGAGTCACTGCTCAAAGACCAGCTCGGCGTCGGACGTATTCTCGTCTACACTCTCGACTCCGGACGATGGCGGTGCCTTCTCAAGTCCAACGTCTCCGACCAGCAGACCGAATCCATCGACATCGCCAGGGACCTCATGCACGTCGACTCCGTAACCAGCCTCGGAATGGTCGACCTCCCGCAACTCAACGGCTTCGACGCCATCATCCCCCTCAGCCACAAACACAAAGTCATGGGCTACGTCCTTGTCGGCGACACCGAGGAAGCCGACGGAATCAGCCCCACAATCAGGCACCTCAAGTTCATACAAATCCTGGCCAACATCATCATCGTCTTCATCGAGAACAAGAAGATGCACGCCAGGCTCCTACAGCAAGAAGGAATAAGACAAGAACTCGCGCTCGCCTCACGTATCCAGTCCGGACTCGTCCCCACCAACGAACAACTACTACAAACCCTACACACCAGGGCCATCTCTTACTACCACCCACACGACAAAGTCGGTGGCGACTATTTCGACGTCCTACAGCTCGACGCCCATAACGTCGGCTTCTGCATCGCCGACGTCTCAGGAAAAGGAATCGCCGCAGCCCTGCTCATGTCCAACTTCCAGTCCATGATCAGGTCCCTCTTCACCTCACGCGCCAACCTCCGACACCTCATCAACGACCTCAATAGGCGAGTGAGCGAAAACACAAGCGGTGAGGAGTTCATCACCTGCTTCATCGGACGATACAACAACATAACCGGACGACTCACCTA
>JAFPDB010000183.1 GCA_017390085.1 Bacteroidales bacterium
GCACAGCTCGTCGAAGTGACAAAGGACGGATTCCGCTATTATACCGTATACAACACAAAATCCATGGCCCTGCTGCCAGACGGGCGGATAGCCGTGGGCACGGTGGATGGACTGTATATCGCAACACCCGGGCAAAAACAGGTGGAAAAACTAAAACTATCACAATCCCCCTCCGATTCGACGCAAGTAAACCGTTATGTCTTAGATATTTTCGTTCATGACGGACGCTACCTCGACATTGCCACCGACGGCGAAGGGTTTTATGTATACGACCTTCGTAAAGGGCAATTCAGGCAGTTTACAACGAAAAACGGTCTGCCGTCCAACACCGTCACCAGCATCACGCAAGACAGCCTTGGACGTCTGTGGTTCGCCACAGACTGTGGCTTATCTTTCGCGCCGGCCGACAGCCTGGACAAACTTGTCAACATAAACTACCTTTACGGGCTTCAATGCGAATACTCATACGACGCCGCCATTCGTCTTGCAAACGGCAACCTTCTGTTCGGAAGCGAAAACGGTGCCGTCATGGTCAACCCACACGCTTTGCAAAACAGCATCTACAAAGCCGGCCTACGTATTAAGAGGGTAAGCTGTCCTGATAACACACCGGAGCAATTCAACGAACTGATGGCCAAGATGTTGGACAAGCAGATGATTGAACTGACATACGATCAGCGCACCTTCGACCTCTACTTCGAAAGCATTAACCTGCGCTACCAGTTCGACATCGCCTATCAATACAGGATAGGCAATGGAAGCTGGAGCCAACTCTCGCCACAGAACTTCATCAGATTCGTCAACCTCGAGTCCGGCACACACCTGCTCACGATTCGCGCCGTGAGCAAGGCAAACAGGATCACACTTGGCGAACAAGCCTTATCGATTACCGTCTGCCGCCCATGGTGGAACTCTTGGTGGATGTGGTGCACCTACATAGCGCTGATCGCGCTGCTGTTCTATGGTGCTTGGTGGACATACGAGCTGCACACCCGCTACATGCGCCTTGCCATGAAAACAATGGAACGGACGAACGAGAGGGTGAGGAGTGGAGCCTACTCCGACGGCACTGAGGCCCCCCGTCCCACACAAGGGCAAGAGCATACCACGTCCGTCATCCCCGCTGACAAAGAAAGCCAGCCTGCCGACCTGCGCTCCGCTTTCGTAGACGCGACGACCAAGAGTATCCTTAACAACATATCCGACTCCGAATTCACCATTGATCGCCTGTGCAGGGAGATGGCGATGAGCCGCACCATGTTCTACGTGAGGCTTAAATCGCTGACAGGCAAGTCGCCACAAGAGTTCATCCGAGTGATTCGTCTCGAACGCGCTGCCGCATTGTTGCGTTCCGGGCACAACGTAGGAAGAGTCGCCGACGAGGTAGGGTTCGACAACGCCAAGTATTTCAGCACGGCTTTCAAAAAATACTTTGGCGTCTCCCCATCGGAATTCAAGAAACAAACAGACAGCATGTATGGGGGCGCTGAATAAACTGTATAATACTCTCAACCTTTTTCATGAGCCCATGCATCGTTTAACGTGCGACATAGAGATAAACACAGCCGACGGGCTCATAAGGCGCGACCACGCCCAGAGCGTCACTATCGCGAAACACTCCGAACAGCTCTGCGACGTGGCCACAGTCGCCCTCCCTCGGCGTATTCACTGGCGCAATGTAGCAAAGACGGCCGCCGACTTCGAGGCCGCCCTCGCCGCCGGTGCATGAAGAGCTCGCCCCCCCTCACGAGGCGGCAAAAAAAACGCGCGCCGTCTGCCCCGACGCGCGCGCCCCCTCCAGGGAATGTACTTTTCGTTTTTCACATTCCGCCTTGGATGTCCACGATATGCTTCTTTGGGGTACATATCGCAGAGCTAATATGTCACTGTTTTATTGTCACGTCCAATTGAGTTATTTTCCTTGGAGCATTATGTTTTTTCGGGATGGGGGCAGCCCCAGAAATAACGGTTTAGTAGAGCTTGAAAGTCACCTTGCCCCAACGCTCCGGCCATGCCGGCAGCTCTATGCGCCTGCCGTCGGGCGTACGCTGGAGAAGCATCTCCTGAACGCCAATCATGCCGGCGCCACCGCGGTTAAAATCGGGCGACCAGTCGAAACCTTGCTCATAGAAAGCCGGGAAACGGAACGGGCCGTTGGCCATCTTGTCATAGTTGAGCTGCGCCGCGTCGTCGGCCAGGCCGAGGCACGCCGCCCAAATGTTGTCCTGCTTCCAGCCCACCGGCGAACGCATCTTTAGCGACCATGGGTCAACTTTCCACGTGTCGATTGCCACCTGAAGGTCGGGGCGGCCCACGCCATAGACTCGCCATGGGAAGACGGGGTACATCTGAGTGGTCTCGACATTATTGATTCGCGCCCACGCCACGGCAGGGGCTATGACAGTGTGGCCGTCGATGACACGCAACGGGATGTCCGGCACGTGGCTCAGCATGAGCTTGACTCGCGAGATGTGGGCCGTGTCCTTTGCCGCGCCAACGGCGTAGTCCAGCCACGCCCGGCCCACCGTATTGAGAGCCGCAACAGTACTGCACGGATTGTAGGCCATCTTGTGGGTCTCGGCCCCCGAACCAGGGTAAATCACGAGCTTGCCATTCTCGTCGAGAGGCAACTTGCCGAGCTTCTGGGCCTGGTATTGATAGTGCTCATCGAAAAAGACGAGGCACTGCCAGATCATCTCCTCATAGGCCGAGATGTCCATCTGGTGGATTTTGTGGGCCTCGAGAGCCATCATGCAGAACTCCAAAGACGTGTCCCACAGATACTCGAGCCACGCGTTGCTCTCAACGCCCGGATCCTGCCCAGGGGCGTGATCGCCATATTCCGCGGGATTGGGCAGGCCGCTGTTCTCGATTTGCTCCGTAAAGGCGCAGCCGTCGTGCCCCCAATAGAAACCCACGCGAGCCTTGGCGCTCTGATACATACGCAGATAAGTGTCGAGCTGCACGCGCAGCATCTCAAGGTCGCCGGTCTTGACCATAGGCCAGTAGACGAGCCTCTGGTTTTGCGCTGTCATGGTGCCTCCGCCCCAGCATCGGTAGTCGGGCGTAAACTTGCGCTGCGCGTCGACGGTCGAGGGGTCGAAGGTGAAGAGGCCGCCATTGAATTTGGTGGGCCACAAGCCTTTAGCGTTGCAGCCGAGCATATATCTGAACAACTCGTAGTTACGCAAAATGACCGCCGCCGAGTCGGTAAGGGCGGGCTCGTCGGCCTCGGTCCGATGATTACTGTGAGGCTTGGCTATTTCGCGGTCGAGGGCTATGTAGCTGCGGTTCCAGAAGTCAGCCCACCACTGCGCGGAGCGTTTGCGCGAGTCTTTGGCGCGCGGCGCGGGTGACTTATCCCCGCTGGCCGTCAGGCGGGCGCGGATGGTCGTCGACTTGACGTCGCCTGCGTAGTTCCAAGCCCGGAAGTCCGTATCGAGATACCGCC
>JAFPDB010000018.1 GCA_017390085.1 Bacteroidales bacterium
GCGCCATATTCTGTCCGCTGATGTACGCCATGATAGGCTATGTGTTCAACTATCAGAAGCTCTCTCGCGCCCAGTATGTATTTCTTTCAATCTTGTCGGGCGTCTGCCTCATCGTCCGCTATGTTCTAACGGCGCGTTTAAGTGCCGAACTCGGGGTTACCGATAAGACGCTATTCAACTACGGCCTCCTTACTGCCGTCTTCCCCTCCGTGTGGGTGTTCTATACCGTCAAGAACTTCAACTTCACAGTAAGCGATAAGCTGGCGCAATTCCTTGTCGAGCTATCGTCATGCTCACTCGGAATCTACCTCATACACAGGCTCGTAATGAGAATTGAGATGCGCGTTTTCGACATGACCCTTGATATGGCCATATGGCGGATTCCAATGACCATCGTGACCTACGCCACTTGCCTTCTCATCGTCTGGCTCGTCAAGAAGAATAAGCTCGGGCGTTTGATATTCCCCTGACAACACTCCTCCCGACACAAACAGCGAGGCAACGTCTCCTGCTTTTTAAGAGCCTCCATAACGACTTTCGTCTTGAACCGAGCGTCGTATTTGCTCCTTATCCCCATTTCGAATTAAGTTTTGGTCGCAAAAATTGGTCTTTGCTGTTGTCTTATATACAGAATAACGACGCTGATGCGCTCGCTTCTTGACGTGCGTCAGTGCGGGCAGTGGCGAAGCAGTTTCGAGACGTAGGCGTTGAGCTGCCTTTGGGCGATGACGGCTGTCACGGAGAGCAGAATTATGACCATGCCGACGAATGAGACGAGCGGCGGCCTCTCGCCAAGAAGCGATATGCCGATGAGGACTGAAGTGAGCGGCTCAAAAGCGCCGAGGACGGCTGTGGCTGTCGAGCCCACAAGGCGTATGGCAGTCGCCATGGTGGCGAGCGAGACGAGCGAGGGAAATACAGCCAACATGACGACGATCGACCAGTCTGTGGCGGAATGGAGAATCTGGACGTCGGCGCAAAAGCCCGTCTTGGCAATGAAAAGGAACCAGCCGAAGAAGAGCGAGTAGAAACTCAGCTTAAGGGATGACATCCGCGCCAGACGGCTTTTCTGGACCACGACCATGTATATGGCGTAGCTAAGAGCCGACGAGAAGACGATCACGAGCCCGAGGGGGGATGACGTGCCTGCCCAGATGCCTTGCCAATCGAGAAGGACTATGCCGAAGAAGACGGCCGGAATGGCGAAGAGCGTCACGCGGCCTGGCGACTCGCGGAAGACCAGCCACATGATTATGGCAACGAGGGCGGGATAGACGAAGAGCGCCGTCGCGGATAGCGACGCGCCAAGGTATTTGTAGCTTTCGAAGAGCGATAGCGACGAAAAGGCGAAGAGGATGCCCATGGGGCAGATGATGGCAAACTCGCGCAGCGAGAGGCGTAACGACTCGCGCCGAATGAGCATGAGACCCAAAAGGAACAGGACGGCAAAGAAGTAGCGGTAGAAAAGAACCGTCTCGGTCGTCACCCCATGGTCGTAGAGCAGGAGGGCAAAGGCGTTGACTCCGTAGCTTGCGGAGGACATGACGGCGTAGAGGCAGCCGCGCAGATTGTTGGACATGGCGCGCTTCGGCGTTTTGCTTACGGTTTCTTGAAGCGTTCGCCCCACAGGGAGTTCATGCGTTCCGCAATGCGGTCCTCGGCCGGGTTGGGTTGCGGGAGGTAGAAGCGAGTCTGCGTGAGAGCGTCGGGCATGTATTGCTGGAGGACGAAGTGGCCCGGATAGTCGTGGGCGTACATGTAGTCGCGCCCGTAGTTGAGGTTGGCCATGAGCTTGGTCGGCGCGTTGCGCAAGTGGAGAGGCAC
>JAFPDB010000019.1 GCA_017390085.1 Bacteroidales bacterium
CGTCGTATATGGTGGCATCAGTATCGTCGTGACAGTAATCGGATAGTGCTGAGCAAATGTCACGATGCTCAGCAGCAGGAATATCAGTATATTGGCAATTCGTTTCAGAGTTTTCTACTTAGAAGCTGTTTTGAAATAGACGAAAATTATTGATATATGGTAGTTTAAATTATTGATTATCAGTTGGTTGGCTGAAATATTATTCGTAACTTAATGAGTGCCAACAAATTAATGTTATGAAGTCAATTTCAGCCAACCTCACTGATAAGCAATGGGAAATTATCGAAAAAATCATAGAGCCGCAAGAAAGGCGACGGAAACATTCACTGAGGGAGATAATTAACGGTTTGATGTATATGCTCATAACCGGATGCCAATGGCGCCTGCTGCCCGGTCATTTCGCACCCTGGCAGACCGTCTATTACTACTTCCGCAAATGGAAGCTCGAGGGGGTCTTGGAGCAGCTTACGGATTATCTGGTCGGGGTTGTCAGGAGGTTTTCCGGGCGGGCTGAGAACCCCAGCCTGGGCATCATAGACTCCCGTTCCGTCGGCACGTCGCACCACGCGGACCCGTCCTGCAAAGGCATTGACGGCAACAAGAAAGTCAAGGGGAGGAAGCAGCACATTGTGGTTGACTCGCTCGGCCTTCCGCTGGCCATCGACGTGCATCCCGCCTACGTGCATGACAGTAAGGGCGCAATGGGCGTGATAGCGATGATGCGGGGCAAACAGCCGAAACTGAAAAAGATCATCGCCGACGGCGGCTACCGCGGTGAACTGGGCGAAAAGGTACTCAAAAGATTTGGGTGGGAGTTCGAAGTAGTACTCAGATCCGACAACCACTCGAACGAGTTTCGCCCGGCACACAAGAGATGGGTTGTAGAGCGTTCCTTCTCTTGGCTTGAGAATTTCAGGAGGCTCACCACGGACTATGAGTTCCTTGCAGAATCTTCTGTCGCGATAGTCCAACTGGCTTTTATACGTATCATGCTTAACAAGATTATCTAATCATTTCAAAACAGCTTCTAAAAAACCGGCGAGTTTCACAACTCGCCGGAAAACCATTAAACCAAATAAAACTCTAAAACTATGAAAAATCACCTGTACTGATATATGCAATCATCGTGCCAACGTTATGGTTTTAGAACGAATATTTGAACGATATTGAGAAATTCTCCTTCACCTGGAACTTGTCGCTCTCGTTGTCGAAGTATCGGAGCTCGAAGTTCAAGCGCGTCGAGATATACCTGTTGATCATCACCTCCACCACGTTCTCCCAGTCGAACCTTTTGTTGCCGTCCTTCTTGAAATACTCGTAGAACAGCTCGACGTGGGTCATGTAGTAGACGCCGAAAACTATGGGCTTCTTCCAGTTGACGATTACGGAGAAGCCGTTGATGAAGTCGGCCCTCTCGCCCTCCTCGATGCCGAAGTTCGTCGGGTCGATGTCCGCCGTGTCGGCCACGACGGTTATGATGCCAGTGTAGGGGGAGAGCAGGACGGAGAGGTTGTCGTCGCGCTTGTAGTCCATACCGAAGATGAATTGCAGGTAGGCCGGCGAGAGGAGGGTCGATTTGGGGTTCTCCTTCTCAATGTCGCTGCTGCTGTAGTTGCGGAAGAGCTGCGTCTTAAACGAGAAGAGGAACGAGTAGTACCACTTGTTGACGGCGTTGAAGCCGAATTTGGAGTTGATGTCCAAAAGGTCGTCGCTCACGCGGCCCTTCAATGTCGACGTGTACGTCAGGCCCAGCTTGCTCGTCACGTTGGTCTCCCATTGGCTGCGGTCTTTGGCGTAGATGGCCTTCCAGCGGAAGTCGTGGAGCAGCGATGCCGAGTTCTCGCCGCCTTTGATCCAGTTGTTGACGTAGAGCTGGGTGAATTGCAGGTTCTCCTCGCCGTTGAGAGTCCAAGGGCTGGGCTCTTCCTGTTTCTTGGCCATGAGCCCGCCCACCACGAAGTCCACGTCGGGCTTGAATATCCGCGACAGCCTCTCGTTGTCGTTCTCCTTGCTGTCCAGCCTCCGGCCCTCGCGTATGTCCTTCAGTGGGTCGGGGATTCTGTTCCACGTGTATTGCAGCATTTCTGGGTGGGAGAAGAGCAGGTCCATCCGCGCGCGCTCCACAGGGGCCAGGCCCGAAGGGTCGCCAAAGCCGAAGTCGCCCAGGCCGAGCGTCCGGGTGCGGGTCAAGAACGTGTCGCGGCGCGCCTGCGGGGTGTATTGCGATTGGTAGGTGAACCGGGCGTCGACGGGGCGGTAGTTCATCATGAAGCCCGCCGTGTTGATTCGCAGGCTCTCGAACTCCTCCTTCTTCAGCAAGTCCTTCAGCCTTGTCGTGTCGGGCTGCTCGATGCGCAGGAAGAGGGTGTCGCCCTCGGGCAGGACGGTGTCGGCCACTTCGATAATCCGCGTGGCGTAGGGGCGCAACGTCAGCCATAGGCTCTGGGCTTCGGCCGCCAAGGCCATGCACAAGACCGCCCACAGGGCCGCCATTCGTCTTAATGTCTTCATTCTGCTGTCTTCTGTTGTCGTTCGTTTTGCGATACTATTCCAACCCGTTGAGCATACGGACTAGCGCCCGCCCCGCGCCCACGCCATGTTCACCGGCACGGCGTTGCCAATCTGTTTGTATTGCGACGCCATGCTCCCCATGAATTGCCACTCGTCGGGGAAGGTCTGGATTCGGGCGTACTCCCTGACCGTCAGGGGCCTCGTCTGCGTGGGGTGGCACCGCTCGGTCTGTTTCTGCACGGGCGAGCAGGTGAGCGTGAGGCTCGGCTCGTCGAGCGAGATGCGGCGCGCCATTCCGGTCTTGCCGCCCCCGAGGCCGTAGCTGCCGCCCATGAACTCTCGGGCCACGTCGTCGGGCAGGTCGCGCCAGTCGCCGCCTTGGGGCACGAGGGCCAGGACCCTCTTTTTCCTCTCGGGATATGCCGCCCCGGCCGATTCGGGAGTGTCGGTCGGGTAGAGCTCGCCCTTGAAAAACGCGTCGCGCAGGGTCATTATCCTATGGTATGTCGACGGCCAACGGAATGTGGCCCGCTCGGCAATGTTTAGAGGTTGTCGAATCCGTTGTATGACGGTTGGGGGTGACATCCTCATTTGCGCTGGCGTATCACAGGTACAGGTGGGAGTATACCAATCCAGTTGTCGTGTCTATGCTCTTTTTTATGGTATGTCAGTAGGTTAATCGTATCAAAATCCCCCGTTTACTCACACTCGGGACGTATCACCTCGTCGAGGCTCACGCCCTCGGGCCACGTTACGCCCGTCGTGGCGCACGAGTAGATGGCGGAGTGGAGCATCGTGTCGACGCTCAGGTCGAGCGATGCGAGGCGAGGGTTGCCCGTCACGTCGATGTCCCACAGCGTGGCGCCGCAGCGCGTGAGGTCCAGCTCCGCGATGTCGCACCGCGAGATGTGGAGCGTCCGCAGGTCGTTACGGCCGAATTCGGCCATGCCGCCTATCGTCACTTCGCGCAGGTTGGCGCACGCCATTATCCGTACGTCGCGCAGGTGGGGGCAGTAGCGCAGGTCGAGGCTCTCGATGCCGCACGCGTCGAGGTGCACCTCCCTGAGCTGGCTCAGGCCGCGCAGGTCCAGGCCCGTCATGTTGAGCCGCTCGATGCGCAGGGTTTGTATGTTGACGAAGTTGTCCAGGCCGGTCATGTCGACGGTGTCGGTGCCCGCCCATTTGCCAAGGTCCGTGAGGTCGAGTCCCGTCGTCGAGGCCGTCTCGTAGCCCTCCAGCACGCCGTCGCCGTTGGTGTCGAAGCGGTCGAGCAGGAAGCGCAGCATCAGGGGGTCTTTCATCGCGGCGGTCGTCGAGACGACTATGGCGCGCGTGGCCTCAAGTGGCCCGAAGCTGACGCTGATGGTCGTCTGGCCGAACTTCAGGGCCGTCAAGATGCCCGTTTGGCTGACCGTGGCGACTGTGGTGTCGGAGCTTGACCAGATGAGGGGGGCGTTGGGGAATCCCGTGTTGGCGTCTTCGGGGTAGGGGTGGACTGTCATGAGCGTCGTGTCGCCCGGGGCGAGCTTGTCGGTGCGGCAGGTTATGTATATGTGGTGCAGCTTAGTGTCGCTCTTGTCGCATCCCGCGGCAAGGAGGGTGGCTATGATGCCTATGGCCGTAGCTGCCAGAGCTGTCATTACGCGTCTCATTTTCAGCTGCTTTTTGTTGGGGTTCTACACTTTTTGTGGGTGGGAGGGCTACTTGGGCGCCTTGACGTAGAGTGCCGCGCCAATAAACCCGAAGCAAATGTTGGGGAGCCACACGGCCAGCAGGGGTGGCATGTTGCCGTTGATGGCGAAGGTCTGGGATACTGTCAGGAACAATATGTATACGAAGCTCAACACCAGTCCGATGCCGATATACTTGCCCATCCCGCCGCGCGTCTTGCGCGACGATAGGCTCACGCCGATCAGAGTCAGGATGAAGGAGGCGAAAGGCGTGGCCCGGCGCTTGTAGAGCTCGATGGCGAACTCTTCGGTGTTGCCGATGTTGCGCTCCTCAAGCTCCGCGATGTGGGAGGTGAGCTCCCTCGAGGTCATCATCTCGTAGCTCTTGCGCTCTTTCTTGAAGTCCGAGGGGCGGATGTTTATCGAGGTGTCCATCTCCGCGATGTTGCTGAGCTTGTGGCGTATGCCGTCGGCCTCGAAGTCCCATTTTGTGCAGTCGCGCAGCTTCCACCGCGTCGTTATGGAGTCGTAGGTTATGGTGCGGGCCGAGAGGCGGGAGGTCATCCTCTTGCCGTCGAAAGATTGGATGTCGAACCTGTCGCCGCTCTCGCGGAAGGAGTAGTAGCGGCCCATGTAGACGTAGACGCCCGGCGAGATTTGCATGTGCATATCCGCCAGGCCCGTCTCGCGGCGGCTCTTGATGTATGTGTTCTCGAAGTCGATGCGCGTGCGGTTGGCGAGGGGTATCACCACGCTGGCCAGGATGAACGTGATGACGGCGATTATTGTCGAGCCCACGAAGTAGGGGAACATGAGCCGGCGGAAGCTTACGCCGCTCGCCAGGATGGCCACTATCTCCGTCTGTCCCGCCATCTTCGAGGTGAAGAATATAACGGCTATGAAGACCAGCAGCGGGGAGAGCATATTGGCGTAGTAGGGCAGCAGGTTCATGTAGTAGTCGAAGATTATGGACTGCAGGGGGGCGTGGCTGTCCATGAAGTCGTCTACTTTCTCGACGAGGTCGAAGACGATGACGATGGCCAGGATTATGGCCACGATGAAGAAGTAGGTGCCGAGGAACTTCTTTATTATGTATAGGTCGAGTATCTTCACTGAACTGCTTGTTTGTGAGGCGGTTGGCTATCCCGTCTCCGATGTCTTTCTGAGTGTCTCTTCGTCGATTATCGTAATCTTGCGGCCGTTGGGCTTGACGAACCCCTCGGCCGTGAACGACGAGAGGGTCCTTATGGCGTTGGCCGTGTTCATGTTCGACATTTGGGCCAGCTCCTCCCGCGTAAGCTCGATGTCGATGTCGCGCGTCGCGGCGGCGTAGCCAAAGGTGTCGCGCAAGAGCAGGAGGGTGTCGGCCAGCCGGCCGCGGAGCTGCTTGTGGGTCATGGCCCAGAGCCTGTGGTTGCTTGCCTTGACTTGGCGCGCCATGAGGCGGACCACGTAGTTCGCCATTTTCTGGTTGCGGTCGAAAATGTCGAGGGCGAGCTTGCGCGGGATGCCTATCAGCGATGTCGGCTCCAGAGCCGTGGCCGTCGCCGAGTGGCGCTCGCCGGCTATGATCGAACGGTAGCCGGCGAGTCCGCAGGCGCTGCGCATACCCACGATTATCGTGTCGTCGCCCCCCGGGCCGCCCATCTCGAGCTTTAGCCTGCCCGAGCGGACGTAGTAGAGGGTGTCGGCCCTGTCGTTGGCGGCGAACAGGACGTCGCGGCGTTGCAGGGTCAGGATGTGCCCTTGGTCCCATACTCGCGCGCGGTCGTCGATGCCGAGTAGCGAGACTGGCTCGCGCCGCCACGACATCTCGATGCCCGCCTCGTTGAGGGGTGTCTGGTTCTTCCTTGCCGCCATGGTCGCTTACCCCCCCCTTTATGCTATGGCCCAAAGAAGCTGCGCCACCCCGAAGCCCACGTACGTCCCCACGGCGTAGCCTATCAGCCCGACGGCTATGCCCGGCCCTATCACGGTCTTGTTGCCCAGGGCCCCGGCCATGACCGGCACGAACGGCGGCGAGCATATGAGGGCTATCGAGCTGACGAGTGTGGTGTCGGTGTCGATCCGCAAGAGGGCGTTGAGCAAGACGTGGGCGGCCAGGGCGCCGAGCGTCGCCACGGTTATGAACCCGAAGAGCGAGCCGTCGATGTCCGACATCGTCTTGGCGTTGACTTGTGACGAGACGGCCACGCTGAATATCAAGATGAAGAACGTCCCCGCCTCATAGGTCCGCCCGATGCCGCGGACGCGCTTCGACTGGGCTGCGCAGACGGCCAGTAGCGAGATTGTCAATATGAATACGGCCTGGAAGACTCCGCCTCCCGCCACGCGGGCTACTCCCCACGCCAACGCCCCGCCGAGGGCTATCACGCCAAGGGTCACGCACATGGCGCGCCCCAGGTCGCCAAGGTTCCGACGGCGGAACAGCCCGTAGAAAGGCTCGCCCGAGTGGTCGGCAAGGGTGTCGTGGTCGTCGGCCGGTGCCGCCGCGTCGGCGAAACGCGGCAAGATGAGGCCGAGGACCCTGCGCCCAAAGAAAATAACGAAAACCAGGTAGATGGCGCTTACAGCTATGGAGTAGGCGTGGCTTACGATGTATATGTTGTCTGGCACCCCCAGTGCCACTTTTAGCGACGCTTGGTTGGCCGTGCCGCCGGTGTAAAGCCCCGTCAGCATTCCTCCCATGGGGGCGTAGACGTCTGGATTCTCGCGCCCGTAGATCAGGAAGCCCGTCACGACGGCCGCGGCGCACCCCGCGACTCCCGCGGTGAGCGACTTGGCGAATGCCGGTGCCAGGCGCGCCCATGCGCCGATGTCCGACGAGAGCAGCATAAGGGGGATGGCCAATGGTATGGCCGCCGCAGCGACGCCCGTCAGGGTCGCGCCCGCCCCCTCGGGCAGGATGCCGCTCAACCCGACGGCGCAGCCGATGACGTAGGCGATGAGGATGTCGCCGAGCCGACGCAAAGGCTTGAACCTCCACGTCAGCCACATTGCCGCCAGGGCGGCTGCGACGCAGTATGCCACGGTCAGCGTTTCGGCCATGCCTTTAGTTGACGATATGGTTGTAGGTTATTGTTCCGCGCTGTGTTACGGGTTTTGTCGGGTCGGCGTTAAACTTTGCTTTCATGGCGGCAGCGATGTCGGCTTTCCATACCTTTCCGTCTTGAATCGTAGTGCCTTTGCTTCTGACGTTGGCGCTTACGACGTTGCCGTTCTTGTCGACCACGATTTCGACTACGACCTTGCCGGGGTTCTGGACTTTTACGGACGGTATGGGCAGGGTGCCTTCGAGCGAGCGCCCTTCGAGCGAGAAGCTCGATCCGTGTCCTGTTCCGCCGCCTGTCGACGAGCCTGCGGCTCCGCCCGTGAGGCTGCCTTGGTTGCCTTGTCCGGTCCCGTTGCCCTGGCTTCCGCTCGTGCCTGTGCCGGCCCCGGAGAATCCTTTGCTTATGGCGTTGCGGGCTGCCGCGGCTGCCGCGGCTTTGCGTTTGGCTTCGGCCTCGGCTTTGGCCTTTGCCTCTGCCTCGGCTTTTGCTTTGGCCTCAGCTTCGGCTTTAGCCTTAGCCTCGGCTTCGGCTTTTGCTTTAGCCTCGGCTTCTGCCTTAGCCTTTTCTTCGGCTTCAGCCCTGGCTTTAGCGTCGGCTTCGGCACGTTTCTTGGCTTCCGCCAGGGCGGCGGCCTCCTCAAAGTCTTGCGTCGAGGTTGTCTGGCCGTCGGCTTTGGGCTGGGCGGCTTCGGTTGGCTCGGGTTTTGCGGGTTCGGGTTCCGGCTCGGGTTGCGAGGCGGGTTGTGCCGCTTGCTCCGTTTGCGCTGGCTTGGCGGGGGCGGGTTCTTCGGCTCCGCTGCCGTCTGGCGTGAAGCCGTAGTTGAGCAGCAGGCCTTCTTCCTCCTTTTGCTCCGCGGTCAGGTTTGTGCAGAAACACAAGATGATGAGGAGGGCGTGGAATAGTATTGTGCCTGCTATTCCGCGCCCGTCGTATCTCTTATCGGGGTTGTTTTGTTCCATTATTTGGCTCTGGTCGCCAATATGAGTTTGTACTTGTTCTTCTTGGCGATGTTCATGACCTTGACGACTTCGCGCATGGGGACGGTCTCGTCGACATGGAGGGCGATGTACATATCTGGTTCCTGCCCAAGTTTTGCCTGGAGTGCGGGCTCGAGCTCGTCGTAGGAGACCCTTCTGGTCTCGACGTAGTAGCGCAGGTCGGCCGTGATGGAGACCGAGGTTTGCGGCTTGGCCGAGGTCTGGTTCTTGCTTTGCGGCAGCACCAGTTTGAGGGCGTTGGGGTGGACGAGTGTGGACGTCAGCATGAAGAAGATGAGCAACAGGAAGATGATGTCGGTCATCGACGACATGTTGAACGTCGAGCTGATTTTTTGTCCTTTTTTTAGTGCCATGGGTGTCGCTCCTTTAGGCTGTGGGGTCGTTGAGCAGGTCCATGAACTCCATGGTGCGTGTCTCGAGTGTGGCCACGACCCTGTCGACGCGGCTGACGAGGTAGTTGTGGGCGAAGTAGGCTATGATGCCGACGATGAGGCCTCCGACGGTGGTGACGAGGGCCGTGTAGATGCCTCCGGCCAGTGAGCTGACCTCGATGTTGTTGCCCGCGCTGGCCATCTGGTAGAAGGCCTGTATCATGCCGGTGACTGTGCCGAGGAAGCCTATCATCGGGCCGCCGCCCGAGACGGAGGCCAGGCCCGCGAGTCCCTTCTCAAGCCGCGCCACCTCGATGTTGCCGGCGTTCTCGACGGCCGTCTGGATGTCGTTGAGCGGGCGTCCGATGCGGCTGATGCCTTTGGCCACGAGGCGCGCCACGGGGTTGTCGGTCTGTTCGCACAGGCTGCGCGCGTTTTCGATGTTGCCGCTGTGGATGTAGTCCTTAATCTTGCTCATGAAGTTTTTGTCTTCTTTAAGGGCGTTGCGCAAGGCGGCGTTGCGCTCGAAGAAGACGTAGACGGAGTATACTGACATGGCCAGCAACACCCACATAATCCATCCGCCTGACAAAAAGAGGTCTATAACGTTGAGCGATTGTTGCTCTACCATCATCTCGCCGGCCGCGTCGGTCAGCATTTCGGCCTCTTGGCCAACTTCTTGTACCATCTTGTGTTTTTGTGTTGTTCGGGGTTTTTCCTTTCGGCGCGCTTGCGGCGCTTGTGCCTTCGCGGCCTTTCGCGAAAATAATCGTTTTCGGTTGATTATGCGTTTGATAGGGACCCCCATTTTGGTTGGCGTGTAGGGGGGGGCGAATCCCCGCCAAGATCGTGGTCTGCAACCGCAGCCTGCCCCGCCTGGAGGAGTGCGAGAAGATCAACAACGAGTTCTACCCCAACACCATCCCCGCTGAGTACTACCTGAC
>JAFPDB010000184.1 GCA_017390085.1 Bacteroidales bacterium
CGCTCGACGCCCTCATCAACGCAGGGCACGAAATCGTAGGCGTAATCACCATGCCCGACAAACCCGCCGGGCGAGGACAGCTCCTGAAGCCCTCCCCCGTGAAGATTTACGCACAACAGAAAAGCCTCAAAATCCTCCAGCCCGAAAAACTCAAAGACGAGAGCTTCATTAGCGAGCTCCGATCACTGAACGCCGACATTCAAGTAGTCGTGGCGTTCCGGATGTTGCCCGAAATCGTCTGGTCGATGCCCAAACACGGCACAATCAACATCCACGCCTCACTTTTGCCCAACTACCGGGGAGCGGCACCCATAAACTGGGCAATCATCAATGGCGACAACAAAACGGGAGTCACATCCTTCCTCCTTAAGCACGACATCGACACCGGAGACATAATCTTCCAAGAAGAAATCGACATCGACGATGACGACGACGCCGGCTCAATCCACGACAAACTCATGCGACTCGGCGCCCAGCTCGCCGTCAAGACCGTAGACGCCATAGAACGGGGAACAGCCACCTTCCACAAGCAGGACGACATCGACCCCGCCACAATAAAAAAAGCCCCAAAAATTTTCAAAGACGACATGAGGATAATTTGGGACCGCCCCGCAACCGACATCGTAAACCACATAAGGGGCCTATCCCCCTACCCCGCCGCTTGGACCACGCTCACCGACGACAAGGGAGCCGACATCACCGCCAAAATCTTCAAAGCCGTCAAGGCCACATCGCCACAAAGCCTCGCACCGGGACAAATCAAAGTCATTGACGGCAAACGGCTCCTGATCGGCACGGCCGACCAGCCCGTTGAAATATGCGACATTCAGCTTAGCGGCAAAAAAAGAATGGCGGCGAGCGCCCTGCTCTGCGGTTTCCACCCAAACGAAAGCATCAAGTGCCATTAACCCGCAATGAAACTTGACAAGCTCGCCATACCAGCGCTCCTCGCCGCAGCGGCCTGCGCCAATGCCACCGCGCAAGGCACGAGCTACTATGAGGACACCAGTTTCGACCCTTTCCAGCGCAAGCTCTATTTCGTAGGCAAAGATCGCCCGCACACAGCCTTCAGTTCCTACCAGCTCGACGAGCTGAACACCTACTTCGACACCGACTCGCTGATTTTCAGTAACATAAACCGTCGGGTAAACACGAGGGCCCGCATCTTCAACGACTTCTTCAACGACGACTTCCTGCACTGGCAGTCTCCCGACGAAAAGGTGTTCATCGCCATCAACCCCCTGTTCGACTGGGAGGTCGGCACCGACAAATACGAGAAAGAAAGCAAGACGACCTGGATAAACTCCCGAGGCTTCTACCTCAACGGAAATCTCGGCAAGAATTTCTGGTTCTATTGCGACTTCTCAGAGGTGCAAGCCGACTACGCCAACTACTACAACCATTTGGCGGACTCCCTGAACACGGTCCCCGGATTGTCAAACTTCAAGGCCGAGAATAACATCGACTACGAGGTCGCCACAGGCTACATTGCCTTCAACGTCGGGCCTTGGGTCGATTTCCTCATCGGCAAGACCAAGACTTTCATCGGCGACGGCTATCGCTCCCTACTCCTGAGCGACGCGGCTGTCGCCGTCCCGACGTTCCGAATCAACCTCAACATTCTGAGGGCGCGCTACTCCATGATGATGACCCAATTCAAGGAAGGTCATAGGCTCGGAAACGTCTCAAACAACGGATTCAGGTCCCGCTACAGTTTCACGCACTTCCTCGAATGGAACATGGGCCGCCGCGTCACGGTAGGACTCTTTGAGAACGTGACCCAAGCCTCGTGGCGCAAGACTGGCGAGACCAGGGGCATCGACCTTGAATACCTCAACCCCTTCGTAATATTCCGACCCGGGGAATTTAACGCCGGCTCGCCAGATAAGATGATTGTCGGGTTGACAGCCAAATTCATTTGCACCGACTGGGCAACTCTCTATGGCCAGTTGATGTTCAACGAGTTCCGAATCAAGGAATTGATAAACCACCCC
>JAFPDB010000185.1 GCA_017390085.1 Bacteroidales bacterium
AGTAGTGGCCTGTGGCCACGTATTCCGCGCCGAGCTTTTGAGCGGCTTTCAAAAAGCTGTCAAACTTTATCTCTCGGTTGCACAAGACGTCTGGGTTCGGAGTCCTGCCTGCGGCGTATTCGGCGAACATATAGTCGACTACCCTGCGATGGTAGTCTTCGCTCAGGTCCACAAATTCAAAGGGAATGCCCAGTTTGCGGGCTACAGCCTCGGCGTCGAACTTGTCGTCCATCCAAGGGCAGTCGCCCTTCAGGACGCCAGTCGTGTCGGTCCAGTTGCGCATGAACAGCCCGACTACGTCATAGCCTTGCTCTCGCAACACGTAGGCCGCGACGCTCGAGTCCACGCCGCCCGAGAGGCCTACGACAACCCTTGTCTTCTTTTCACTCATATTTACGCAAAGATAACAAAATGCAACGCCCGAAGCGTCTCTGTTCGCCAAAATCCGACGCTTCTGCCACAGCTTTAGACCATTGTTAAAGGCGGAGCCCCGCAACTTGTGCGTTGCAGGGCTCTGCCGTATGAAGAATCAATGTTGTTGGTTGCTGTTTTTACCGCGATGCGATCTCGTTGGCGACGTTCATCTTCCTGTTGAGTATCTCAAGTTCGGCGCGCGCCTTGGCAATTTTGGCGTTAAACTCCTCGACAAACTTGTCGGAGTTCTTCGACTTGGCGAAGAAGCCGATGTTGTTCTCCAAGGTCTCAATCTCCTGTTCCTCTTGACGGATCTGGGCTTGCAATCTCATGCGCTCCCTGCGGAACCTGTCGCCGCCTTCCGCCTTCATGGCTTCCAGCTTGCCGCGATACTGTTCAATCTCCGCGTCGGTCCGGTCAATGTGGAGGGCGTCGTATTGCTTGCCGATGAGGGCGGCGAACTCTTTGTTGACGGCTCCTTTGTCGCTTCCGGGCACGAGGCCGATGGAGTTCCAGCGGCCTACGATTTCTTTAAGGTCCTTGAGGTGGCTCTCTTCGTCGGCTGGTGCCACGTAGGCCTTGAGCTCCTCGATGATGGCGCGCTTCTTATTCAGGTTCTCGGCCTGGGCGTTGAGCTCGACCTTTTGTTGCCCCTGCTTATTGTCAAAGAAAGTGTCGCACGCCTTGCGGAAACGCTTCCAGATTGCGTCGGAGTTCTTGTGGGCCACGGGACCCACCTCTTTCCACTCCTTTTGGAGTCCGATGAGGTAGTCCGACGTTTGGCGCCAATCTGTGCTGTTCATGACGGCCTCGGCTTTTTCGCACAATCGCTCCTTTATGCGGAGGTTGGCCTCGAAGCGTTCGTTTTGCTCCTTATGGAAGGCGTGGCATATGTCGTGCATCTTGTCGATGCTTTGGCGGAAACGCTTGTAGATTTCGTCGTTGACGCTCTTGGGCGCGAAGCCGATGCCTCTCCAGCGGGTTGTGTACTCTTGGGCTTTTTTCGAGAGGCTCTCGACCTCCTTTTGGTTCATCTCTTTGGCAAGAAGCGCCTCTACCTCTTCACAAATGGCGAGTTTGAGCTTGTAGTTCTTCTTCTCTTGCTCGCGGATGGCGTCGTTGCCCTTGCGGAAATTCTCGGTGACGATTATGTTGGCCGCGCGGAATCTCTCCCAGACGGCGTCGCTGTCGCTTCGTAGCACGGGGCCGATGGTTTTCCAGATCTCGCGAAGCCTCTGCATTTGGTTGAAGGCTTTGCGCGTGGTGGGCATTGTCGTGAGGGCTTCCGCCTGCTCGCAGAGCTTTACCTTTTCCGCCAAGTTGTGGCGCATATCGAGGTTGCGGAGGTCGCGCTCGATGTTGAGTTTCGTGAAGAAGTCCTCAGTGAGGTTATGGAATTGCTTGTTGATGCTTCTGCGGGCCGCGGGGACGTGGCCAATGCTCTTCCACTTGGCGATAATCTCTTTGACCGTGGAGGTGAATTTTGACGGGTTGTTGGTCTGCGTCTCCTCGATGACGTGAGTGAGTTTCTCCAGGAGCGCGCTCTTGGCGTCGGCGTTGGCTTCCATGGCTTTGTAGGCCTCTCTTTTCTCCGTCTCCACGGCTTCGTCGTAGGCGGCGAGCATGGCGCGGAGGGCGAGTTCCTCGGCCGATGGCTCTTGTTGCTTGATCTCGACGTGGGATTCCGTTCCGTCTGCTGTCTCGTCGGTCGATTCCGTTACTTCAACAGGGCGGTTGGCGAAACGCTCCGTCACTTCCGCCTTTATGGCTGCGACGGCGTCGCGTACTTTCCGTACGGGCGTGATTTGCGCAACCTCTTTCATGTATGTCAAGAGTTCTTCGTCGGTCAGGCTTTTGAGTTCTTCCGCCGTTTTGCCTTGGAACTGACCCTCTTCCCGAGCCGCTGCCTCTTCCGCCGTGTCTTCTTCTTCGTCGTCGGCGCTATCGGCATATTCTTCAGCTTGGGCATCCTCTGTGGAGGGTGTCTCCTCGGCTGCCGGGGATTCATCTGCCACTGGGGTGTCCTCTGTGTCAAGGGGTTGTTCTGCCGCTTGGGCGTCTGTTTCCGCGGGTTCGGTCTCTACCGCTTGTTCGGTCTGCTCTTCAGCCTTGCTTGCCTCTTGTGCAAGCTCATTTTCAGGTTGCTGTGATTCCTGTAATGAGTTTTGGTTCTCTTCCATGGTTTCAGGAGGTTGCGCCTTGGCGGTGGCTACGTCCATCGCGGGTGGCTCTAAGACAATTCCTGACAAGGCCCAGTCTCGCGTTGGCTAAGCCTTTGTCAGAGGGTCGTTTTCCTTTGGGTTTTTATTCTTGTTGTGTGGCTAGTTGGTTTAAGGGGTCACACATTAATGAATTTTTGCCAAAGATAAATATTTTATTCTTCTATACTATAAAGGATTAGGGGGTAACTTATCCAATAATTCGCTTTACGACGCTCACTTTGTCGGCCAGAGCGCGGGCCGCGTCTTTAAGCTCGTCTGGCGAGTCGCCCTCTTTGCCCCATTTAAGCACGACGCCCATGCGTCGGCCGGGTTTTGCGGTTGGCTTGCCGAAAATCCTGATGTCGGCTTGTGGGTCTTGGAGCACCTCGTCGACGCCGGTGTAGTCGGGCGAGTCGAAAGTGTCGTCCGGGGCGAGGACGACGGCCGAGGCCCCTGGCCTCAGGAGCGAGATTTCGGCAATCGGAAGGTGCAGGACGGCTCTCGCGTGAAGCTCGAATTCCGAGAGGTTGAGGGTGTGGCCGAGCGTGACCATCCCGGTGTCGTGCGGACGGGGCGAGAGTTCTGAGAAGACGACGCCGTCTGGGCAGACAAAAAATTCGACGCCGAAAATCCCGGCCCCGCCAAGGGCGTCGGTTACTTTCTTGGCCATCTCTTGCGCCTGTTTCAGATGTTCCTCCTTCATCTGGGCCGGAATCCAGCTCTCATGATAATCGCCGTTTACCTGACGATGGCTTATTGGCGGGCAGAAGAGCGTTGGGCCGTTGGCCTGCTTGACGGTCAGGAGCGTTATCTCGTAGTCGAATTTCACGAAGCCCTCGACAATTACCTCGTTGGAGTCGCCGCGTCCGCCTTGGGCGGCAATCCACGCGTCGTGGATTTGGCTCTCGGCTTTGACGTAGGACTGCCCTTTGCCCGACGACGACATGAGGGGCTTGACGACGCATGGGATTCCAATCTTGCCCACGGCATCGCGCAGCTCCTCTTCCGAGGCGGCGTATAGGTATTTCGCCGTGTGCAGGCCGAGTTCTTGAGCGGCGAGGTCGCGGATAGCCCTACGGTTCATGGTCACGTTGGCGGCCTTGGCCGAGGGGACGACCTGGATGCCTTGTCGCTCGTAGTCGTAGAAGCGTTCGGTGCGGATGGCCTCGATTTCCGGCACGATTATGTCGGGTTTGTGCTTCGCCACGATGGCGTCGAGCTCGTCGCCATGGAGCATACTTGTCATCACTTCGCACTCGTCAGCCACCTGCATGGCTGGCGCGCCAGCGTAGGCGTCGACGGCAATGACGTGACACCCAAGTCGTTTGACGGCAATGACGAACTCTTTGCCAAGTTCGCCAGAGCCCAAAAGCATAATCTTTTTTATCATATCGTCCGGTATTCTTTTTCTTATTTGGTGTAAACGGGCCTTATGCAGAGGCCCAGCGACGGGTTGCAAGTGTGGAGCGGGAGCTTGTCCTCGTCGGCCTTCATCCCCTCGCGGAAATACATGTCGATAACTTGCCCGAGACCAGAGCTTCCCTCGCCTCGCTCAGAGGTCCAGTAATAGCCGATCTCGTTATGGTCCTCAACGTCTTTGCGCAGTTTGAATCCGCTCGCGGGGATGAATATGGTGTTCTCGTTATCGCCCGTGATTTCGTAACCTTTCACGCCGCCCGATGTCGTCCATTTCCACGTGCATTTGGTGAAAAGCTCTTTCACCTCGTCGGGCGTGGGCAGTCGCCATCCGTCGCCGAACCTGATGGTGGATATGTCCCAGTCGGTGCCGCCTATGCTCGTCACGTTGATGCCGGCGCCGGTGAACGTTTCGTCGCTGTAATAGTCTTTCTGGCTAATCTCGCCCCACGCGTAGTAGGCTCCGGCCGTGCTCTTGGACCACGAGCCAACGTTTTTGTCGGCCCACATGACCGAAAGGCCGAGGTCTATGGCGTAGGGGGTGTAGTCTTTTGTCGAGAAGGTGTATGCCGTCTGCGAACTTACCGTAAGTCCGCGGACGGTGACGTAGGCTTTGTAATAGTAGGTAGTCTTGAGCGCCAGGTTGTTGACCGAGACGTCGTATCGGTTGCCCGTCCGCAGGGCGTCGCCCGAAGGGCATTTTTGTGTGGAGTCCGCCGCAAAGTCTTTGTCGGTCGAGAGCATTATGCCGTATTCCGAAGCGTCGAGGGTGTCGGACGGCAACGTGAAGTAGCAGTCGCTCACGATCACCTTGTCGTAGTCCACAGTAGCGCTTTCGCCAGTGAAGGACCTGAGCCCCGTGAGAGCGTTGGCGGCAAGTGAGACTACGTTGCTCTTGAACTTGTCGGTTTCCACGTCTTGCGGGTCGTCGCCATACTTATAGTTCTCACCGCTAAGGGGGTTGTCGGTTTTGTAGTTGTAGAAATCGGACTCTATCTTCATGAACGCCAATGCGTTATACGTCTTGCCAGGCGTAAGGCTTGCGACTGTGGCGGAGAATTTGGTCTCGCTCGAGGAGCTTTGTCTGGCTTCCGTGGTGATGTCGTAGGTCGCGCCGTCGATAGTCACCGTTGGCGAGACTATCGTCCCGTCGGTGCATCGGACGAGGAGCTTTGCCGTCGTGCCATAGTCGCCCGTGGCGAGTCCGCCTATGTTGACGGTAAGGTCGGCATCGAAAAGCCCTATGCGCGACGGCGGGTCCGTCATCGTCAGGGTGAGGTTTTGCGTCATGAAGGTCTTGGCCACGCCGTGAACCACTTTGCCGTCGGCAAGAATGGCGTAGGCGCGGAAGAAAAATTTGGTGAATGGGATGAGGCCGTAAACCCTTGTTTTTATGGAGTTGTCGTCGCCAATCTCGAGTATTTTTACGCATCTAACCCCGCTTTCGCCTGTCGTGTCGGCGTCGGCCCTCATGGGATTGCTCTTTTCGCGCGAGATTAGGAAGCCGAATTCTTGCGTGTCTTCAAATGCGCCGCCGCCGGTGTTGATGAAGCCCTTCAGGTTCGCCGCGATGGCGGAGACTACCGTGGCGTTGCCCGTAACCGCCGTGTAAGTCAGGTCGTTATATGCCGTGTCGACGTCGCCCACGGTGCTGTAATCCGGTATGGGCTCGCCTTTCCAGCCACATCCTGTCGCGAAGATGAGGGAATGCAGTATGGCCACTGCTGGGAGTAGCGTCTTTGTTTTGAGGCGGGACATTTTGAAGGCTTCCTATGCAAATATAGCTACAAAACAGTAATTTTACTCTTTGTGAAATGACCTTAAAAAGAATATGATAAAATTTAATACCAACGTACGCGTCCGCTATGCCGATACCGACAAGGCCGGCGTCGTCTATTACGCCAACTATGCCCTTTTCTACGAAGTGGGGCGGACGGAGATGTTCCGCAGCCTTGGCATCCCCTATTCGCAAATCGAAGAGAAGTACGGCATCGTGCTCCCCGTCGTGGAGCTGATTTCGCACTACCACAGGTCGGCTGTCTACGACGACCTTCTCGACATAGAGGTGACGATTCCCGAACGCCCGACGGCCAAGATAAAGTTCGAGTACAAGATTTACAACGAGGCCCGCGTCCTGCTCAACGACGGCAGCACGACCCTTGTTTTTGTCGACACCAAGACCGGCCGCCCTGTCCGCGCCCCTAAGGAGGTGACGGACCTGCTCGACAAGGCGTTCGCGTCAGAGGCTCTTTAGCGTCCGGATGGCGGCCATGGGGTCTGCGCTCGCGAAGACGTAGCTCCCCGCCACGAGGACGTCGGCCCCGGCGCTGACGCATTGGGCCCCGGTCTCACCGTTTATCCCGCCATCAATCTCAATCAAGGCATTGGCTCCGCGGCTGTCAATCAGTTTGCGGAGCCTTTCTATTCTGCGGAGCGTGTTGACGATGAACTTCTGGCCTCCGAACCCAGGGTTGACGGACATGAGCAAAACCATGTCGATGTCGGATATTATGTCTTCGAGTACGCTCACGGGCGTGGCGGGATTGAGTGTCACCGCCGGGCGCATCCCGGCGTCGCGGATTTGCTGGACGACCCTGTGGAGGTGTGTGCAAGCCTCGTAGTGGACGTTGAGGAGCGTCGCCCCGAGGTCGCGGAACATATTTACGTAGCGGCCGGGGTCGACAATCATCAAGTGGACGTCCATAGGCTTCCGGAGGGCTTGTGAGATGCTCTTGATGACGGGTGAGCCCATCGATATGTTTGGCACAAAAACTCCGTCCATGACGTCGATGTGAAGCCAGTCGGCGTCGCTGGCGTTAATCATCTCGATTTCTTTGTCCAGGTGGAGGAAGTCCGCGGCCAGTGCCGACGGAGAGACTATCACTTTTCCGCTTCTGTTTGCCATTTGCTTGTTTAGATGTTGGTGTCCAAAATGCCTTTTCCTTGGCGAATGATCGTCCAATCGTCTGTCGTGCAATCCACCACGGTCGAGCCGTCGGTGTCGCCAATGCCAGCGTCGATCACTATGTCGGCCATGTGGCCGAGCCTCTCTTGGATGAGCGACGGGTCCGTAATGTACTCAATCTCTTCGTCTTCGACGGCGGGGTTCTTGACCGACGCGGATAGAATCGGGTTGCCGAGCCGCTCGACGAGGGCGCGGACTATCGTGTTGTCTGGCACGCGCACGCCCACTGTTTTCTTGTTGGCCTTGAAAAGCTTGGGCACGTTGCTGTTCGACTCGAGGATGAAGGTGAACGGCCCGGGGGTGTTCTTTTTCAGCAGCTTGAACGTCCGGTTGTCGATGGGGCGTATGTATTGGGCGGCATGGCTCAGGTCATAGCATATGAACGAGAGGCTGTTCTTCTTCAGGTTGACGTCTTTGAAACGCAGGACCTTCTGCACGGCGGCCTGGTTTGTTATGTCGCACCCGATGCCGTATACCGTGTCCGTGGGGTAGACCACGATTCCGCCTTTCTGGAGGCACGAGACGACTTGCTCAATCTTGCGCTCTTCGGGCGAGTCGGGATGTATCGTCAAAAGCATTGTCTTTTACTTGTTTATCAGGTCGAGGAGCTTCTGCATCTGGTCGTTGTCGCCGTAGACGACAATCCGGTCGCCTTCGCTGAATTTGAAGTCTTCAAAATACCGTGTCACTTGCCATGAACCCTTGTTGCCAGAATACATCTTGCCGCCCGTGGCCTGCTGATACTTGATGGCGATGAGCGTAAGCCCGAAGTTTTTAGCAAGGTCAATGTCCTGGACCGTCTGGTTGGCGAAGTATTTCGGTACGGTGATCTCGTTGATGGCTATGCGCGACGTGATGTTGTACGTATGAACCACGCTGCGGGATACGATGCTGTTGGCAATCTCGAGCGCGGCTGTATACTCTGGGTTGATGATCTCCTTGATGCCCAACCCCGTGAGGACCGTCTCGTGGAGCTTTGAGAGAGAGCGCCCTATGATTCGCTTCACGTGCATCTGCTGGAGCAGTGCCGTCGTCTGGATCGACGCCGCCCAATCCTCGCCAATGGCCACGATGACGGCGTCGACCTCCATGACCGATTGGCTTCGCAGCGAGGCCTCGTCGACTGAGTTCATGCAGACGGTCCCCGTCAGTTTGTCCTTAAACTCTTCGACAATCGACTCGCGGGTGTCGATTCCTATCACTTCGTGGCCGAGGTCGCAAAGCCGCAATCCTAAACTGGTGCCAAAGTTACCAAGGCCAATTATTATGTATTTCATTGTGCGATTCTTTTTTAAACCATGATGTTTTCCGACGGGTATTTGTACCGCTGCTGTTTGCCGGGCGTGATGAATATCATAAGGAACGCCATGACGCCAATACGCCCGAGGAACATATCGCCAATCAGTATCAGTTGGCAGGCGGTATTGAGCGACGGCGTGAGGTCCATTGTAAGGCCTACGGTGCTCAGGGCCGAGAACGACTCAAAAAACAACAGCATCGTCTCCACCTCGGGCATGCACAGCTTCATGGCTATGGTGCTGACCACCACCGCCGTGAAAGAGAGCGCCATCGTGGCGTATGATTTCTGGATCGAAATCGGGGAGATGCGCCGACCGAAGATTTCTATGCTCTCTTTGCCGATGAGGACGTTCCGCGCGTTGAGGACGCAAATGGCGAATGTGGTCACTTTCATTCCGCCGCCCGTCGACATGGGGGCGCACCCGATCCACATGAGCAGCATCAGGATCACTATCGAGGCCCCGGATTCCGTCAGCAGGTCCATGTACATGAACCCCGCCGTGCGCGCGCTCGCCGACAAGAAGAAGGAGTCGATGAGCCTGTTTGTCAGGCTCGCGCCTGCTTGCGAACGCCCGGCCTCCAAAATCAAGAAGGCTACTGTCCCGAAAATCAGCAGGATAATGTGGGTGTAGAAGACGAGGCGGTTGCTTGCGTTGATAAGGCGCAATCGCCCCGTGCGGGCCTTGTCTTTTCGGCCTATGAGACGTGAAAACAACCTTTTGGCGTGGTCCTTGACCCAGTTTATGGCCGCGGACTGGAGTGGGAAGCCCGCGCCGCCGAATATGACCGTGACGGCTATCGTCATGTGGAGGCCGTTGTTGTGCAGGATCGAGGGGTTGAGGAGCCCGTCGGGCAGATTGGATATCCCCGCATTGCAAAAAGCCGATATGGCGTGGAAAACCGACGTGAAGATCAGGTCGCGAATGGGCATCCCGGGCAACGCCTCGCGAAAATCGTAGTAGAGGGCCCATGCGCTCACGCCCTCGATGATAAACGTGACGTACATGATGTGTTTCAAGGTCTGGAAGATGTCCGACATATTGTCGGCCGAAATCAAGTCCTTGATGAACATCCTGTTTTGCAATGACCCTTTGCCCGACAGCGAGAGGGCGAAGAAGCAGGTGAACGTCATCACGCCGATGCCGCCAACTTGCACCAGGAGCATTATGACGGCTTGACCGAATGGCGTAAACACCCTGCCTATGTCTATGACCGACAGACCGCTGACGCAGACCGACGATGTCGACGTGAAAATGGCTTGGAGCAACGTCAGGTCGTCGTAGTGGCAGCGAGGCATGAGCAGGAGGCCGGTCCCTATGACGATGAAAATCAGGAAGCTGCCCGCAAAAAGCATCGTCGGGCTCGACTTGCGCGTCAAGAACGATATGCTGAGCGACGATAGTTCGTAGGCCGACAAGATGACTAGCACCGTGTCGACAAAGAAACGGTGGGAGAGCCAGCTCATGCCGTTCACTCTGTCCACGCATATTATGTACGCCCAGATGATCGCCATGTAGGCCAGCTGCCACAGCTCCACACGGCGTTCGCCCACCAGTCGGCTGACGAGACGGTAGATCTGTACGCAGCCGAACCATACGATGAGTATGTTGTTTACTGTCAGCAGGAAAGATGCGGAGTCGGACGATGCCTCGAAGCCAATTTGCCAAATGACGTTGCCAATCCCGATAATCGACAGGGCTATGGTGATGCTGTTGATCGCGTTACGGACCCTCTCGCCGAATTGCTGCATTATGAGTAGCAATCGGTATTGCAGGGGGCGCAGCGCGTTGAGCACGTACTCCAGCAGCAAGCTTAGTAAATCTTTCAAGGCTCTGGCTTAGAAGTGCATCATGTAGTCTTGGATGGAGCGGTAGGCCTTTTCGAGGCGCATCATGTTGTCAATCATGAAGCGGAGCATTTCTGGCCATTTCTCCCTATTATATATATCGCCCTCTGTCGATACGTATACGCGGTGCACGGTGTTGCCGGCTTCGCGCACGAAAGCGGGGGCCCATGTTAGTGGCGTCTCGAAGTGTTTCTCAATCAGAGGCTTACAACTCTCGAGTTTTTCCCATAGCTTCTGGTCTTTTGCCTCGGAGTGCGTGTTTATCTCGATTCCGACCATGACGAGTCCGCCGCTGAGGTCGAACCGCAGGTCTAACCCCCGGATTCCTGTCTTGTCCATCATCCAGTGAATGGGTTTGCCATTTTGGCCTGGCGCGCGGCGAGATTTGCTCTCAAGTTTGTGCCAAAACTCGTGCCGGATGGCCTGCGCCTCTTCTTTCGTATACATCGTTATGCGACAGTGTTGCGTTTCTAAAGACATTCCAAATGTAGCCCAAAAATGGCATTAATTGCAAGAAAATGGTATGCGAAAATGGCTTAATAGGCTAATTGACAATAGGTGTGGGTTTCCCGCATGGACGTTTGTTCGTCGAAGCCATGTTCTACGATAGCCGCCCATAAGCAAAAAGGACAGATTGCGTTGATTCTTATATTTCGCTGGTAATCAAGGTTTTGTGAAGCCTTTTGAAAAATATTGGGAGAAAATCTCGCAGTTTTACTTGCACTTTAATTTTTAATACGTAACTTTGCATCGCTTTCAAAAAGGAGAGGTGCTCGAGTGGTTGAAGAGGCACGCCTGGAAAGCGTGTAAACGCCCAAAGCGTTTCACGAGTTCGAATCTCGTCCTCTCCGCAAGATTTTCAGCCCAAACGGATGTCAAGTCTGTTTGGGCTGATTCTTTATTTTGTCCACGTCCTTCACGCGCTCTTTTCGTCCCACGCCATGAGGCCGGACACGTTGGTGATATTCTGAATAAAACTGTTAAATTTGTGTGACGGGTGGTTCACTACGTCTTCTAAATAATCCCTTTCACTCCGAAATCTTATGCCCTCCATTCTCCAAAGGCTGCTATTCGTAACCTTTAGCCTCGCCTTGGCGACAGTCGCTCATGCGCAGAACCAACCCGAGGCAGCTTCTGTCGCGACTTTTGAGGTTGGGAAAGGTTGCTTCCTTCTAAACGGCGAGCCTTTTGTGGTCAAAGCCGCCGAACTCCATTATCCGCGAATCCCACGACCCTATTGGGAGCAGCGCATCCAATTGTGCAAGGCCCTCGGAATGAACACAATATGTCTCTACGTCTTCTGGAATGCACACGAACAACGCCCTGGTGATTTCTCATTCGAGGAACAGCTTGACCTGGC